>JBGPMY010000293.1:0-2562 GCA_041487235.1 Dehalococcoidia bacterium | reverse complement strand
CACCCATATTGGAAGGCAGCTCGCCCCACTGTTCGGTTAATCCCTGGATCCAGGTCTGAACAGCGGCGTAGTCCCGTATGGGCTTGCCCAGGGCCAACGCCAGCACTTACTCCGGTAAGCCCAGACGTTCGGCCAGCTTGCGTATCTCTTCGCGCCGTCCGGGCAGCGGCGCCGGCGTCTGGATCATCTTCGCCTGCTTCAGCTTCTCCACCACCGCCGGGTCCCGCTTGAACGGTTTCCCGTACTCCCCGTCGAAATACAGCTCCTCGAATGGCGGCCGCGGCCGCTGACCGCCGGCTTCCCAGGACTCGGCTGGGTACCCCACGAGCATCACCCAGAGCGAGACCCAATCGTCAGGCACGCCGAACACCTGCCGGGTGAGGACTGGGTTCGGCGTGTTGAGACAAGCCCCCAGCCCCTCGTCGAAGGCGGCCAGGAGCGCGTTCTGGGCCGCGCCACCGCAGTCCGCCATGGCTCCGGCCAAGTATCCCTGCAGGTTCTTCGTCATCGGCTCCAGGATCTGGGGATAGACGAAGTCGTCCACGAACTTGTGGCTCCAGCCGTGCGTGGGCGCCAGGGCGCCGGCATCCACCAGCTCCCGCAGCCGCGACCCCTTGATGCGGTTGACCACGCCAAGATCGCAGAAGAAGTAGATGTGCACCGGCGCCAGATCGAGCGTCAGGGCGGCCACCGGCGTCTTCAGCTGGCTCAGCTTCTCCGGCGGTATCTTGTCCCGCTCCACCACTATGGCCCGCAGCCAGTGGGCGTTCACGGCGCAGGAGGCCAGGCGCGCTGTCTCCAGTATTACCTGTATCTTCTCCCGTTCCACGGGCTTGTCCGGCTCGAAGAAACGTATCGAACGGCGGCGTCCCACCACCTCTTTGAACTCCACGCTGGAACCCCCTTTCCCGAAAATCAGCCCATTATTAGGGTAGGCGCCGGAACTATGTCAACTGCAAATCTATCGGCCGATATCAGAAATGGAATTCACTAAAATTCATTATGGAATATCTTGACGAGATTGGATCCGCCGCTCTACAATAATGGCACCTGATAACCCGCAACCCCGCTGGTCCCCCTGCCGCACCCAAGAACCCGGCGGAACGGGTTTCAGAACGACAACCGTCGTGCTAGAGCCCAGGGGAGGGGTTTATGCGTCGGTCTACCGTTACTGAGACCGATGATGACCAGCTAATCGCTCGAGCCGCCGCCGGCGACCGAGAAGCGTTCGGTCGGCTGTACGAGCGATACGCCGTAAGAGTCTTCCGCCACGCCTATTTCCTGACCGGCGAACCCGCGTTAGCCGAAGACATCACCGCCCAGACCTTCCTCAAAGCGCTCGAGGCCATCTCCCGCTTCCAGTCCCGGGGCGTACCGTTCATCGCCTGGCTGTTCCGGATCACCTGCAACCTCGTCATCAACCATAAGAAGTCCCAGAAGAACAACGGCCACGCTCAACTGCCCGAGACCGTCAAGGCCGAAGGCACCTACTACTCGCCTGAGCGTTCCTGTGAGGTCAAAGTGGACGGCGAGCGCGTCTGGAGGGA
Source organism: Dehalococcoidia bacterium (assembly GCA_041487235.1). GTDB lineage: Bacteria > Chloroflexota > Dehalococcoidia > SM23-28-2 > RBG-16-64-32 > JBGPMY01. The sequence goes on along the minus strand of JBGPMY010000293.1, from coordinate 1,015 downwards.
AGTCCGCAGACTGCCCGGCGAGCAACGCCGGGTGATCGTCATGCGTTTCATCGATGACCTCGGCTACCCGGACATCGCCCGCATCCTGGGCAAGAGCGTTGGCGCCGTGCGCGTTATCCAGTTCCGGGCGCTGGCCAGCCTGCGCCACCTACTCCAGGACGAGCTCAACCTCTACCGCCAGACGCGCGTCCGCTAGGTCCGCCGCCGGCGGCTGGCCTGGCCTTCTCTGCCAGCCTCATATTTTGCCCTCCATTGTCGCCGAACGATATACTGGCGTTGTAGCCCCTGAGGAACGAAGGAGGCAGCACCCCATGTCCGTCAGGATCGGCATCAACGGCTTCGGCCGCATCGGTCGCCAGGCCTTCAAGGCGATCCACGACCTGTATCCGGGCAAGCTTGAGGTCGTCGCCGTGAACGACCTGACGGACGCCCACACGAACGCCCACCTCCTCAAGCACGATAGCAACTACGGCGCCTTCCCCGGCGACATCTCGGCCACAGACGACTCCATCCGCGTCAACGGCAGCGCCATCAAGGTCGTGGCCCAGCGCGACCCGGCTGCCATCCCCTGGAAGGATTACGGCGTACAGCTGGTCGTGGAGTCCACCGGCATCTTCACCGACGCCGCCAAAGCCCGCGCTCACATCGATGGCGGCGGCGCCCAGCGGGTGATCATCACCGCCCCGGCCAAGGGCGAAGACTTGACGGTGGTCATAGGCGTCAACGAGCGGATGTACGATCCCGCCCAGCACCGGGTAATCTCCAACGCCTCCTGCACCACCAACTGCATCGCGCCCGTCGTCAAGGTTATGCACGAGGCGTTTGGCGTGGACAAGGGGTTCATGACAACCATACACGCCTACACCAACGACCAGGTGATCCTGGACACCGTGCATAAGGACCTGCGTCGCGCCCGCGCCGCCGGCCTGAACATCATTCCCACCACCACCGGCGCCGCCAAGGCCGTCACCCAGGTCATCCCGGAGCTCAAGGGCCGCCTGGACGGCATGGCCTT
>JBGPMY010000292.1:0-2581 GCA_041487235.1 Dehalococcoidia bacterium | reverse complement strand
GTATCAGGGGCGATGGCGGGCTGAACGATAGCACGCACCGAGCAGGCGGTCAATCAGAATAGGACGGCGTCAGCCTGGCGGGCGCAGCGGCGGCGGGCGCTCGCCGCGGGCGTAGCGCGACAGCCACTCTGCCATCTGCGGGTCGTTCACGGACTCACGGTGAGCGTGCATCTCCAGCACCAGACCCTCCGCCAGCGGCAGCGACAGCCCCTCGATGGCGGCGCGCCGATCGTTGCGCATCGCGATCTGAGGATACGCCGAGAGGGCAGACGCGATCTCCGCTGCCCGATCCAGCGCCTGGCCCTGCGGGACAACCTCTTGCACCAGCCCCGTGCGCAGCGCGTGCGACGCGTCGATCAGGACGCCCGTCTCCATCAGATACAAGGCGTTGCCCAGCCCGACGATGCGCGGCAGCCTCTGGGTGCCGCCGTCCAGCAGCGGCACGCCCCAGCGCCGGTTCAGCACGCCGAACTGAGCGTTGCCGGAGGCGATGCGGAAGTCGCACCAGCAGGCCAGCTCCAGGCCGCCGGCCGTGCAGTAGCCGTTGACGGCGGCGATCGTCGGCTTCTGCACGTCGGTGATCCGCGACATGCCCATCGGACCGGACTCGCGCGCGCCGGGGCGAGCGCCCAGGCTGGCGATGTCTTTCAGGTCCGCGCCGGAGCAGAAGGCGAGATCGCCGGCGCCGGTGAGGATGAGGACGTCCAGCGATTCGTCGTCGCGGAACGTCTCCACCGCCTCGAACAGCAGCCCGGCCGTCTCGCCGTTCACGCAGTTGCGCACCTCCGGCCGGTTGATGGTAACGACGAACGTGCGCCCGCGGCGCTGGGTGAGTACCTTAGGTTGCGTCATGGCGCCAACAGATTAGCACATCATGGACTCAGCCCACTAAGCCCGTTGACGAGCAGGCGCATGGGGCGAGCGCGAAGACGCCTGCCGTATCAGACGGTTGCGTGTTCCGCGGCTGTGATCTTGCGATGAGCCTTCTGCCACGCCGTGAACTTCTTGTCGATAAAGTTGTGCAGCGCCCAGAATCGGGGCCGCCAGATGTTGGTGGCGGGGTTCATCAGCGTCATGTCGCTGTTGTGGACGCCGTTGTGCCACCGTTCAATCCGGTCGGAGAAGTCCACTGGGTCTGTAGCGCCGTCGATGGCCGGATTGTAGCCAGGACCCCAGGGAGCGGGCAGCCGCGAGGAGACCGATCTCAGCTCGCGCTTGTACGCCTGGACTACGCTGTGATGGAAGGTCAGGAATCCCACTGGCTGCAACGCTCCCCCTATGACCACGCCGCGTCTGGCATGCCATCGGACGTGGATAGGAGATAACGCTGAGAGGAACCCGTCGACGTCGCCGGCGAACGTGCTGGCCAGGCTCTGCATCATACCATCGAACTGCGCGTGAGACATTGTGGCCCCTTCCAACTGACTCCTGACCCCGCCGACGCTGATCGCCAGGTCGACTCATTGCCAAGTTGATTGGCATTCGCGGCTAGGGTTCCCAGCCGCCGCCGGTGCGGTTTCGGCTTGGGCAGGCAGCCACCAATCTAGCCAACCTTACGCCGCTTGTCAATGCTCCAATTGGCTTGAGAACGACGTAACGAAGGTCATACGGACTGCACGTCTGTACGCCCGCGTCAGCAAGAGGTGATAGTTCGGGTAGAAGAAGGAGGGCCAGCGTAGATGGAGGGCCGCCGCGATGGCGCTAGGCGCCGGCGCCGTACGTTCGCGCTAGCCAATCCGCCCACGTCACCTTCCCCTCGGCGCGGTCCGGGCAGCAGTTGTAGCCGCGACGGAAGCCAGCTGCGATCTTGCCGGGCAGCGGCAGCGGCGCCAGCAGCGCCCGCCGGCGCCGCGCATTCAACCAGTCGCGCGCCATCTCCCGGAACGTCAGCACCTGCGGCCCGCCCAGGTCCGGCAGCCGGCCGCCGGGCCCCTCGCCGACGCACTCCACCATGCGCTGCGCCACCTCCCCAGTGTCTATCGGCTGAGACTTGAAGTCCGCCGGCAAGAGGGCGACGGGCAGGCGCACCAGCGCGCCCAGAAAGCGATCGATCAGCGTGTGGAACTGCGTGGCCCGCAGAATGGAGTAGGGGACGCCCGACTCCTCGATGAGCTTCTCCGCCGCCAGCTTCACCTTGTAGTAGCCAAAGGGTATACGGTCGATGCCGACGATCGAAATGTAGAAGAAGTGCGCCACGCCCGCCTCGCGGGCCTCCTCTAAGAGCCGGCGCGTGCCTTCCACGTCCACTTGACGCGTATCCCTGAAGGGGCTGGAAGCGCAGTGCACGATCTGCTCGGCTCCCGAGACAGCGGCCCGCAGGCCATCACCGGTCTCCAGGCGGGCCTGCGCCCACTCGATCGCCGGATCGATCTCCGCGCTGCGCGGGCGCCGGCTCATGATGCGCACGGTGTAGCCGGCCTCCGAAAAGCGGCGCGACAGCTCGCTGCCCAGACCGCCGGTGCCGCCGGTGACGAGGACGCGTGGCATGTTACACCGCCCTCTAGCGAAACGCCGGGATGACTTCTCGCGAGAAGCGCAGCAGCGACTCGCGGTGCAGCCTCGGGAACTGCGCCACGATTAT
>JBGPMY010000291.1:0-2603 GCA_041487235.1 Dehalococcoidia bacterium | reverse complement strand
TCCTACCCGCTGCGGATGGGCTACCTGTTCGTGCAGTCGCTGCTGCCGTCGGTGATCGCCGCCTTCATGACGTTCTCCACGGGCGCCATCTATAGCTTCTACGCGGAGGCGCCTCGCATCTGGGGGATATCACCGGTCGAGGACCAGCAGATCGGCGCGGGGGTCATGAAGCTGTTCGGCAGCGTCATCCTCTGGTCGTTCATCGGCGTGGCGTTCTTCAAGTGGTACGCGCGGGAGGAGGCGGAGTCGCGAGGGCCGCGCTGGGGCGAGGTGGAGGAAGAGCTGGAGAGGCTGGGGCTCAGTTCGAAGCAGTAAAGAACTAGGGTCACGGCCTGGCTGCCGGCAGGGGGGTCAAAGGGTCAGAGGGTCAGGGGGTCAGTTCCCGCCTGGTCGTATCTGCCAGGCGGGGCTACTTAACCTCGATCTTGCCCACCATCTCCTGGAGATGGAAGTCGCAGCGGAAGTTGTAGGTGCCGGCTTTGTCTATCTTGAACGTTATCGTAGCCGTCGCCCCGCCGCTGATGATATTAGGGTCAGAGCAGGCCGTCTCCTCCTGACCGGGGCCGCAGAAGGTCACGGCGTACTTGTTATCGGTGCCGTCCACGTGCATGTTGTGGGTGGCGGCGCCGGAGTTAGTGAGGTTGATGGTCACCTGTTGCCCGGCGCCCACGGAGATAGTGGGGCTCTTCTGTCCCTGGTACTCGAAGAAGTTGTCGCCCATGCTGACGCTGAGGCCGCCTCCGGGCGCCGGAGATGACGGGGACGCGGCCGGAGAGGCGGTGACGGAGGGCCCACTGCTGGCGGCCTCTCCTGTGTCTTCCTGCATCAGCGCCCAGATGGCGCCGCCGGTTAGCGCCGCCGCGGCGATGACGAGAATGCCGCCGATCTGCCAACCGGGAACGCGGGGGTTGAGGGCGAGGTAGAAGGCGATGAGCAGGATGCCGATGGCTATGCCGGCCGCGAGCACGGTGGCTTCGCTCTTGGAGAGCTCCAGGTAGACGCGGGACAGGCCGTAGATGACCAGCAGCGCGAAGGCCAGGACCCCCAGCGGCACCAGGAGGGGCAGAGTCACCCGGGCTCTGGCCTGCGCGGCGGCCTCCATCGGCGCCCAGGACGCCTCCGAGCGCAACGCCTCCATGTCCAGCACCTGGACTGTATCGCGGATGACCACGTCGTAGTGCTTGTTGACGATCGCCGCGACGTTCGGTTCGTTGGTCTCGTAGCGCACCAGGCTCTCGTCGTCCGCCCAGCGGCTCTCGATGACGACGAGGACGCTGCCCTCGTTGTTGATGGAGCGGGTGATGCGCAAGTCCCGGAAGCCGGGCTGTTGTTTGAGGAAGCTCCGGTGTTCGTCCAACTCTGGAAGAAGGCCTCCCGCTTGGGAGGCCTGTTCCAGCCTGGACGCTTCGATCTGGAGGAGGACTGTTTGGATGTATTCCATGCCTGTTTCCCGATGAGACTCTGAACGGCCTTTTGCTTGTAATGGGTATCACAAAGTCTACGCGAGCGCAAGGGAGATGGGAGGGTCAGGGGTCAGAGGGTCAAAGGGTCAGAGGGTCAGAGGGCGCCGCTTCGCTACCGGCCGGCGTTCGGTCTGCCGATGCCCAGCAGGAAGGTGGCCGGCGCGAGAAGGCCCAGCACGGCGAGGTCGACGGCTAGTCCAAAATGCGCGGAGCCGTCCGTGTAGGCCGCGATCTGCAGGAGGTCGACAGCGTAGGAGAGGGGGTTCGCAGTGGCCAGCGCCTTCAGCCAGGAGGGCAGGTCCGGCAGCGGGAAGAAGGCGCCGGACAAGAAGAGGAGGGGGAAGAGGACCAGGTTCATCACCAGGTGAAAGCCCTGCATACTGCCTATGCGGGAGGCCACCAGCTGCGCGAAGCCGTTGAGGAGCAGCGCCAGGAGGAGGACTGCGGCGACGGCGAGCAGCATCCCCGGAATCAAGCCGTACTGCCACTCCAGGTGTATGCCGGGGATGAGCGCCGCGATTAGCAGGAGCGCCAGCGCCTGCATAGAACCGATCGTCACGCCGGCCAGCGCCTTGCCCAGCAGGATCACCTGCGGCGGGTGCGGCGAGGCCAGCATCACCCGCAGGAGGCCGGAGTCGCGGTCCTGGTAGTAGGAGGCGCTGGAGAAGGTGGATGAGAAGAGCGCGGCCATGACGACGAGACCCGGCACCAGAAAGCTGCTGTAGTCGCCGTCGCGGATGTGCGAGGAAGACGGGTCCAGCCCCTTGGAGACGCCGGCGCCCAGGATCGCCAGAAGCATCAGCGGTAGGAGGAGCGACGAGTAGAGCTGGGAGCGGGAGCGCAACACGGCTCGGAGATCGCGCTGGAGGATCGCCTGACAGGCGACCGCGGAGCGCGCGACGAGTCCGACGGTCACGGCTGCTGCCCCCCGTCCGAGACGGCGGCGCCAACGATATCGAAGTAGGCGTCCTCGAGAGTCGATTCGCGCAGGCGCACCGAGACGATGCTGTCGCCGGCGGCCTGGAACAGCCGCGGCACAAAGCTGGCGGCGGAATCGACCGTGGCGTGCAGCAGGGGTGGCGCCCAGGTGAGCTTGCCGACGTCCGGCCAGAGGGCGATCTGCTGGATCAGGTCATCGCT
>JBGPMY010000290.1:0-2634 GCA_041487235.1 Dehalococcoidia bacterium | reverse complement strand
CTGCGCACCGTGGCCGTCAGCCTGCACAAGATCGCCAACGACATCCGCTGGCTGGGCTCCGGGCCACGCGCGGGCCTCGGCGAGCTGGCGCTGCCCGAGGTGCAGCCCGGCAGCTCCATCATGCCGGCCAAGGTCAACCCCGTCATCGCCGAATCGCTGATCCAGGTGGCGGCGCAGGTGATCGGCTGCGACGCCACCGTCTGTCAGGCGGCGCAGGGCGGCTACTTCGAGCTGAACACGATGATGCCCGTGGCCGCGCACAACCTCCTGCAGGCGATCGAGCTGCTGGCGGCCGCGGCCGGCAACTTTGGCGAGCAGTGCGTGCGTGGCCTGAAGGCGACGGAGCGCGGGCCGGAGATGGTGGAGCGCGGCCTGATGCTGGCCACGGCGCTGGCGCCCGCCATCGGCTACGACGCCGCGGCGGAGATCGCCAAAGCGGCGGCGAAGAGCGGCCGCACTATCCGCGAGGTCGCCAGGGAGAAGACGCGACTATCGGAGGACGAGCTGTCGCGGCTGCTGGACCCGGAGAAGATGACGGAGCCGGGCCTGTCCTGAGCGCAGCCGAAGGGCCTCTCCTGAGCCTGTCGAAGGGGGTCGGCGGAGGGCCTGCGTCCGGCTAACGCGTTCGCGGGTCCAGGGCGTCCCGCAGGCCGTCGCCGAGGAAGGTAAAGCAGAGCATCAGGATAGCCAGGGTACCAGCTGGGAAGAGGACCAGCCAGACGTTGGTCTGGATGTAGGAGTAGCCGTCAGAGATGAGGCGTCCGAGACTGGCCGTGGGCGGGGGCAGGCCGAACCCGATGAAGCCCAGGACGGCCTCTGCGAAGATTGCCAGGGGGATGCCGAAGACGATCGCCACGATCACCGGCCCCAGCGTATTGGGGAGCATGTGCTTGAACACGATCTGAATGGACGAAGCGCCCATCGACCTGGCGGCGATAACGAAATCGCGCTCCTTCAGCGACAGCATCTGGCCCCGAATGAGCCGTGCGATCGTCACCCAGGCCACGAAGGAGATGGCGAAGATCACCAGCAAGCGCTGAGAGGCGTCGTGGCCCACGAGAGGCAGGTCTCGGTCGGCGAACACCGCACGCAGAAGGATAATCGCGAGAAGGTCAGGGAAGGCGTAGGCGAGGTCGGTGATCCTCATCATAAGGTTGTCTAGCGTCCGTCCTCCCATGGCGGCCATCCCGCCAACGATGAGTCCGATGGTAAGAACGATCACCTGCACGCCGAGCCCCACCTGGAGAGAGATGAGGGTTCCCTCCAGCACGCGCGCCCAGGTGTCGCGTCCCAGATTATCTGTGCCGAGGTAATGCAAACTGCTGGGTCCCTCCTGGAGGTGGTCGTAGTCCTGGTCAAGCCCCGGGCTGTAGCGTTGCACGGCTTCGCTGGTGTTGCCGAGAATCGCCAGGGCGATGAGCGACAGAAGAACGATAAGCGCCACCATCGCCATGCGGTTTCGCCTGAGGCGCCGGAACGCATCAGACCAGAGGCCGCGCTCCGGCCGGGAGGCCAGCTCGTCCAGGCTCAGGTCGGATGCTAGTTCAGCTTGCGTCACTTGGCGTCACTTCACGAGTATCTGATGCGGGGATCCACTGTGGCGTAAAGGAGGTCCACAGCGAGATTGGCGAAGGCCACGATCGCCGCGTAGAAAAGGGTCGTGCCCATGATTAACCCATAATCTCGATCAAACACAGCCGCGACAAACCGTCTGCCTACCCCGTTTATTGAAAAGATCGTTTCAGTGACGAAGGAGCCGGTGACCAGGAAGGCGAAGATGGGGCCGATCACAGTCAGGATGGGTATCATCGCGTTCTTAATCGTGTGGCGCAGGACGACCACGTACTCAGCCAGCCCCTTGGAGCGGGCCGTGCGGATGTAGTCCTGGTTCAGCACCTCCAGGAGGCTCGCGCGCGTCACACGCGCTATGTAGGCCGCCGGGAGCGTGCCCAGGGTGATCACCGGCAACACCATCTTGTGGTAGTTGCCGAACTCCCAGCCCAGCACATCGAACCAGCCCAGCTTGACAGAGAAAATGATCACCAGGAAGCTGCCGATGACGAAACTGGGCATGGCGGTGCCGGCCGTGGCGAAGAAGACACCCAGATAGTCAGCGAGCTTGTTGTGGTTCAGGGCGGAGATTACGCCCAATGTCATCCCAAACAGGATGGCGAAAGCGAAGGTGACAACACCGAGCTGCGCGGTGACTTGCCATCCCTCTTCGATGATGTCCAGGACGGGCCGCTGGCTTCGGAAGGACACGCCGAGGTCACCGTGAGCCAGGTCCCAGAAGAAAAGGCCATACTGCTCATAGAGGGGCTTGTCCAGGTTATACTTGGCGTTAAGGTCGTCGAGCACGGCCGGCGGCACCTGCTTTTCCTGATCGAACGGGCCACCCTGGACCGCGTGCATCAGCAAGAAGGTGATGGTCGCCACCGCCCATAAGACGGGAATAATCCACAGGATACGCCGGATCACGTACCCGGTCATAGTACTTCCATTATCGGCTTACCTAGGCAAGCCAGCAATACGGGAGCTTCGATGGCTCCCGTATTGCTGGCAGTTTAGGTTGCCTGCTCAATCTATTTGCTGCGGCCCCACGCCTCCGCAATCCAGTCCCCGGCGAGATAAAGG
>JBGPMY010000289.1:0-2636 GCA_041487235.1 Dehalococcoidia bacterium | reverse complement strand
ATGCACACATTCAGCTCCGAACGAGGCGCAGTGCGCGCAGTATCGCTTGCATCTCGCCGCGTCTTATGGGCGGCGGGGTTCGGGCTGGCGGCGGCGAGCCTTGCCGGCGGCGTTGCCGGTCACGCGAAGGCCGCCCAGGCCCAGCCTCAGGCGCCACAACCGGCGACGGCTGCTCCGGCGTTCGGTGCGCCGGTGAACATTTACGCCAACAATCCCTATGGGCCTCCGCGTGAAGACGGGGAGATTCATCCCGAGCACGTGCGCGGACAGGTCTGGGTGCTGACCGGCGAACCAGGCGCCGCGAACGTCGTGGTGCAGGTCGGCGACCAGGGCGTGCTCGTCATCGATACGGGCACGAAGGAGATGGCGCCGAAGCTGCTCGCCGAGATCCAGCGGCTCGCCCCGCAACACGCCGGCGAGCACAAGGAAATCCGCAAGGTGATTAACACCAACGGGCGCATGGAACATGTTGGTGGCAACGAAGTGATCGCCAAGGCGGGGAGCCAGATCATCTCTGGCGAAGAACGGGCGCAGCAAGTCGCGTTCGTCGCCGCTAGCGCGGAGGTGGTCGCCCATGAGAACGTGCTGAGGCGCCTCTCCGCGTCAGAGGAGTTGCGGCCACTTGCGCCGACCGATGCGGAAAGCTTCGAAGTGGACAACCAGCGCTTCAACGGCGAAGCCGTGCAGATCCACTATCCGTCCAAAGCCGCCAATACCGATGGCCAACTGGTGATCTTGTTCCGCGGCGCGGACGTGATCGTCGCCGGCGACGTGGTCGACATGGTGAGGTACCCGGTCATCGACGTAAAGGCGGGCGGGACCATCGACGGCCTGCTGGTCGCCATCAACAAGGTGATCGACATGGCGGCGCCCGGTCCTCAGGCGGAAGGCGGTACGGTGATCATCCCGGGGCATGGCCGGTTGTGCGATCAGTCAGAGGTGGCGCTCTACCGGAACATACTGACGGTCATCCGCAACAATGTTCAGTACTACAAGAATCAGGGCAAGACGCTGCAGCAGGTGCTGGATCTCAAGCCCAGCGAGGGGTACGACCAGCGCTGGGGCGCGACGAGCGGACCGTGGACGACCCGCGACTTCATCACGGCCATCTACGAGACGCTGCCCGCCAAGGGGCCCGTGTTCTTCTCGATGGAAAGCGTCACCACGGGGCCGGGCGGCAAGAAGTTCTGACATTTCGCTCGCACGCTAAAGAGTTGTCCGGAGATACGCTATGAAACTTCGTCTAATCCTAGGCTCCGCCGCGCTGGCAGGCGCGATCGCGATCGTTCAGGGAGGACTCATCGCGCAGGCTCCAGCCCCGGCGCAGGGGCGAGGGCAGGGTGCCGCCCCGGCGCAGGGAAGGGGCGGGCAGGCGCCTGCACCGCCGGCGCAGCCACAGGGGCGGGGGCAGGCGGCTCCAGCCCCGGCGCCGCCGCAGGGGCGGGGGCAGGCCGCGCCTCCGCCACCGCCACCGCCGGCACAGCAGGCGGCCCTCATAGACCTGACGGGCTATTGGGTGTCGGTCGTTGACGAGGACTGGCGCTTCCGCATGATGACGCCGCCCAAGGGTGACTACGCGCAAGTGCCGCTGAATGCTGCCGCTCGTAGAATCGCGGACCAATTCGATCCCGCGTTGTACGGTGGGACGAATTATCAGACCTCGCAGATCGTCGACTGCCGTGCCTACGGCGCTGCCGGGCTGATGCACATGCCGATGCGCGTGCACATCACCTGGGATTCACCCGAGGTGTTGAAGATCGAGACCGACTGGGGCCAGCAGACGCGCCTGTTGCATTTCACCCCTGGCCAGCCGTATGGAGACATGGCTGTGGCTCTTCGGAACGGCGAGGTCGGTGGGAGCCGCGGACCAGCGTCAATGCAGGGCTATTCGGTCGCCGGATGGGAGCAACCGTTTCGTTTCAACGCCACGAACTTTCAACGCGCCAATGTCGGACGCGGAGGCGGGTTGGGCCAGAACCGGGCAGGCGAACTGCAGGCCGGCGGAAACCTGGCGGTGGTGACGACCGACCTCTCGCCCGGCTGGCTGCGGCGTAACGGGGTGCCCTACAGCGCGCGCGCGCGCCTGATCGAGCACTTCATGACCTTCCAGGATCCGACCGGTAAGGACTGGTTCACCGTCACCACCGAAGTCATCGATCCCGAGTACCTGAACACCCCGTTCTACATCAGCGCGGAGTTCCAGAAGGAGCCGGACGCCTCGAAATGGGCGCCGCACCCGTGCAAACAGGTCGCTGGACAGTGAGATGAACATCATGCGAACCAAGCTCCGTCTTTCGTGGCTGGCCGCTGCCGTCAGCGTGGCCGCATTCCTCGTCGCCACCGAACGCGTGGAGACGCAGTCGATGATGAGCGGCTACTGGAATCCATTGGGCCACCAGGATAATTACAACTATGGGGGTGGTCCGGATCCAGGGGACTTCTCGGGCCTGCCGATCACCGATGCCGCGCGAAAAGCCGCGCAGCAGTATGACGCGGACGAGTTCGAGATGCCCGAGTTGATGTGTCGGCCGTTCATGGCGACCTACGCCCCCCGGACGCTGAGCACCATGCGCATCTGGGATACGACGGATCCCCAGACACAGGATCAGATCAAGATTGAAAGCACGATGGCGTTT
>JBGPMY010000288.1:0-2658 GCA_041487235.1 Dehalococcoidia bacterium | reverse complement strand
TGTCCGGGGGTGTGGATCGCGCGGACGCTGAGGCCGCCGACCGCTATCTGGTCGCCGTCCGCGATGGGCTTGTCGATCTTCTCCGCGGGCATGATCCGCTCCGCCGAGTGGCAGAGCACCGGCGCGCCGGTGGCCATCTTCACGGCATCGTATTCGGCCCAGTGGTCGGGGTGGGTGTGCGTGAGAAGGATCGCGGTGACGCGCCGTCCCCTTACCGCTTCTAGCACCGCGTCGCTTCCGTACGGCATGTCGACGATCACGGCATCGTTCGAGCTCCTGTCGGCGATGACGTAGGCGTTGTTGTCGTACGGGCCCAGCGGGCCGATTCGGGTCAGGATCAGGTCGCCGTCTTCGTACGTCTGCATGAGGGTCCTTCGGAGGAGCCAGGAGCCAGGCGCCAGGAGGCGACATGGGGTCTTGTTCCTGGTTCCTAGTCCCTTGTTCCTCGCGGATGTTACCATAGCCCCGCCGTGATCTCGGAGTCTATCCTGGAGGGGCAGAAGGTGCGCCTGAGGCCTGTGGAGGAGCGCGACCTACCGCGCTTTGTGGAGTGGCTGGCCGACCGCGAGGTGACCCGCTGGCTGGCGGCGATGGGCAAGCCGCCAACGTTGGAGGACGAGCTCGAGTGGTACGAGAGCAAGCGTGGCGATCCGGATAACGTTATGTGGGCCATCGAGACGTTGGAGGGACAGCTCGTCGGGAATGTGGAGCTGCGGCTGTCGCCGCGGGCTCGCCGGGCGGAGATGGGGATCGCCATCCAGGACAGGAGCCAGTGGAACCGCGGGCTGGGCACGGACGCCGTTCGCCTGGTGCTGGAGTACGCCTTCGACGATCTGGAGCTGAACCGGGTGGAGCTGACGACCGACGAGGAGAACGCGCGCGCCATCCGCTGCTACGAGAAGTGCGGCCTTCAACGTGAGGGGCTGCTGCGACAGCACCGGCTCATCGACGGCAGGTTCGGGAACACGCTGGTCATGGCGGCGCTGAGGGACGACTGGCGGCGGGCCCGCCGATGATGACGGACGAGCGCGTCCTGCAGGGCGACAAGGTCCGCCTGCGCGCCCGCGAAGAGCGGGACCTGCCGCTCTTCGTCCGCTGGTACAGCGACCCCGACGTCCGTCACTGGCTGCATCTCTCGGACCGGCCGGACGTGACGCTGGAGTCGGAACGGGAGCGGTTCGAGAAGGCGCGCGACGACCCGGCGCTCGTGGTCTGGGTGATCGAGACGCTGGACGGACGGCCTATCGGCAACGTGGGCCTGCAGGGCATCGACCGCCACCACGGAAGAGCGGAGCTGGGTATCTCCATCGGCGAGAAAGAGTACTGGGGCCGCGGCTACGGAACGGACGCCATCCGCCAGGTTCTGGGCTACGCCTTCGCGGAGCTGGGGCTGCGCCGGCTGTGGCTTATCACGGACGAGGACAACGAGCGTGGCATCCGCTGCTACGAGAAGTGCGGCTTCGTGCGGGAAGGGTTGCTGCGGAACCACCGGCTGCGCCACAGCCAACCGCTGAACATGATCATCATGGGGGCGCTGAGGCAAGAATGGACGGAAGCGGGAAGTTAGGAGTTGGATGTTAGACGGCGAAGGCGGGGTTGCAGGGGTGCGCTAATATAGAGGGGCATTCGCTGAGACTGGAGGGAGCAACATGCCAATCTACATGGATGTCCACAACAAGGCGCAGGGGGTAACCGTCGACGAGGTGGTGCAGGCCCATACGCTGGACCTACAGATCCAGGAAAAGTACAACGTCAGGTACCTCCGCTACTGGTTCAACCGGGAGGCAGGCAAGATCTTCTGCCTGGTTGAGGCGCCCAGCGTCGTCGCTGCCGTTAGCGTGCATGAGAAAGCACACGGCATGCTCCCGGACGAGATCATCGAAGTCGAGAAGACGCTCGTAGAGGCCTTCATGGGGAGCGCGGAAGAGAGCGCCGATCTCCAGCCGACCAAGCTACCGCCTGACTTGCCGCCCGACGACTTACCCGAAGGAGCGGCCGGCACGCCGGTGCTGGATACGGCGCTGCGCACGATACTGTTCACCGACCTCGAAGGTTCCACGGCGATGACCCAGCGGCTGGGAGACGAGGCAGCTCACCGCCTGGTGCAGGGGCACAACGCGATCATCCGTAGCGCCTTACGTGAGCATCGCGGCAACGAGGTGAAGACGATCGGTGATGCCTTCATGGTCGCCTTTGTCTCCCCGCGACGCGGTGTCGAGTGTGCCATCGCCATCCAGAGAGCACTCCACGAACACGTACAGAAGGAACCCGGCGGCGCCATACGCGTGCGCGCCGGCCTCAGCGTCGGCGAGCCGGTGGAGGAGAAGCAGGACTTCTTTGGGGCCGCCGTTCAGCTCGCCGCGCGCGCCTGCGCGTACGCACAGCCTGGACAGATACTCGCCTCCAGCGTCGTTCGGGACCTGTGCATCGGCAAGTTGTTCGCATTCAAGGACGCCGGCGCGGTGCCCCTGAAGGGGTTCGAGGAGCCGGTCCAGCTGTACGAGATCAGCTGGCAGCAATGACATGGGCTGCCGTCCTGCCGGCGTGAGCGCTGCGTGGAGATAACAGACCGCATTCACTCCATCGAGGCGCCGCAGGCGTTCTACACAGGCCCGCAGGCGCCCAACGTCTTCCTGGTTTGCGACGGCGGCGAGGGCG
>JBGPMY010000287.1:0-2669 GCA_041487235.1 Dehalococcoidia bacterium | reverse complement strand
TGCTCGCCCAGCGCGGCGAGGCCGCGCCGTGCGACCTCCGCGGACTCCTCCCACCTGGCGCTCCAGCCCGACTGCTCGGCCAGGTCATAGGAGACGCGGGCCGCCGTCTCGGCGTCGCCCAGTTCTTCGTAGGCGGCCAGCGCCTCCCGCCAGCCGGCCAGCGCCTCCTCCCAGCGGCCGACGCTGCGGAGACCCAGGCCACGCTTGTGCAGGAGGTCGGCGCGGCCTCGCCGGTCGTCGGCCGGCTGTAGGGACAGCGCGCTCTCGTAGAGGCGCAGCGCGTCTTCGAAGGCGGCGGCGCCGTAGGCCCGCTCTGCGGCGAGCACCAGATAGCGGCTGGTCTTGTCGGCGTCGGCGGCGGCGCCCGCCTGGTACAAGTGGTGCGCCAAGTCCGCCGCGCGCTCGTCAAGGCTGCGGGCATAGACCCGCTCCATCGCTTCCGCCACTCGTAGGTGCAGCCGCTGGCGGCGGGGCAGCGAGAGACCGCTGATCAACGTCTGGCGGATGAGCTCGTGGGCGAAGGTGAAACGCGCTTCCAGACCTTCCGACGTGGCGGTGATGAGCTGGGCGCGCTCCGCCTCGTCGATGGCGTCCAAGAGGGCGTCGGCGCCTGTCTCGCCCAGCGCCTCCAGCAGCTCGAAGCTGAAGGCGCGGCCGATGACGGCGGCGGCGGTCAACTCGCGGCGACACTCCTCGCTCACTCGCTGCAAGCGGCGGCTGAGGACCAGCCGCACACCCTCCGGCACGTCCAGCTCACTCACGTCGAGGTCCGATCGCCAGCGCCCTTCGGCGTCGAACAACTTGCCTTCCTCGGACAGGTGCTGGAACACCTCCTCCACGAAGAACGGATTGCCTTCCGTCTCGCTGTAGACCACCTGCAGCAGCTCTGCGGGCGGCGCCTGCCCGCTGAGAGCCAGCAGCATCGCCTCCACCCCCGCCTGGGGCAGCCGCTTGAGGGCGATGCGGTGGGCCAGGCGCTGTCGCAGGAGCGCCTCCAGGGTCCTGGCCAGAGGGCGGCCCACGTCCAGCTCTACGTCGCGATAGGTGCCGATGATGAGGACGGGCATCTGCCCCAACTGCTGGGCGATGTGCTCCAGCAGGAGCAGGGTAGAGTCGTCTCCCCAGTGCAGATCATCTAGGACAAGCAGCAGCGGGTTAACGCGGCCGGCCCGCTCCAGGAACTCACGCAGGCTGTTGAACAGGTAGCGGCGCTCCTGCTCCGGCGGCAGCTCCAGGGGCGCCGGGATGTCCGGGAACAGGCGTCGCAGCTCCGGCATGATGCGGGCCACCTCCGCCGCCGCGTCGCCCAGGGCGGCCCGGAACCCCTCGGGGGTGGCCGTCCTGGCCGTCGCTTCCAACATCTCCACGAAGGGGATGTAGGGCGGCGCGCCTTCCATCTCGTAGCAGTGGCCGATGAGGGTGGTCAGCCCCCGCTGGCCCGCCTCCGCCATCAGCTCCTCGGACAGGCGGGTCTTGCCCACGCCGGGCTCGCCGCCGATCATGGCCAGCGCGCCCTGGCCACGGATCGCCTGCTCCAGCAGCCGGCGAAGCTCCGTGCGCTCCGACTCGCGACCCACGTAGGGCGTGCGTTCAGCGGCGACGGGCGCGGCGGAGGCCGGTCTCTCCTTCTGCCAGATGACCTCGTACAGCCGCCAGCGCTCGGGGAAGCCCTTCAGCCGGAAGCGGCCTCGGTCCGCGAACTGCACGTCCTTGGCCGGGCCCAGCAGCCCTTTCACCGTCTCCGACACGAGGATCTGGCTGCCCTCGGCCTTGGCGGCGATGCGGGCGGCGGCGTTGACGGCCTCGCCGAACAGGTCCGCCTCTTCGCGGATCACCTCGCCCGTGTTCATCCCCACCCGCACGCGCGCCCGCTGCTGCGGGGGCTGCTGACGGTTGTGCTCATCGATGGCCCTCTGGATGCCGATGGCGCAGGCCACGGCCCGTCGCGCTGAGCCGAAGGCCACCATGAAACCGTCGCCGGTGCCCTTGACCTCGTAGCCCTCGTGCTCGTTGATCTGCCGGCGCACAAGCTCGCGCTGGGCGCGCAGGATATCTTGCGCGGCCTCGTCTCCGCGGCTGGTTGTCAGGTCAGTGGAGCCTTCAACGTCCGTGAACAGGACGGTGACGGTGCCTTCCGGTAGCCCTTCGGCCATAACGACTCACCCTTCAGTTGGAACAAGTCCGATTATTGTCTATTCGGTGGCGGCTGTCGACGGGGAGCGGTGGGTTGTCGCGTATGCCCAGCGTAGGGGCGCAGCATGCCGCGCCCCTACGCTGGGCATACCCTATCGCGCCATCTTTTCGACGATGCGCCGGAAGGCCACGTTCGCCTTCCCCTTCAGAACGCGCCCGTGGCCGAAGCAGGCGGTATCGAACTCCAGCTGGGCGATCTTGCGCATGCTCTCCTTCGCTTGGGCCATGTCCTCCGTGAACATCCCGAAGGGTGGCCCCAACCGGCCGAAGACGTTGCCCGCCGCGTCCCCGACGAACAGAACACCGCCGTGCCCCGGCATCAGGAACGACAGGTGGCCGGCGGTGTGGCCGGGCGTGTGCACCGCCTTCGTCCCTCCGGCAAAGGGCAGCTCTTCTCCGTCCTGCACCTCGCGGTCCACCTTCGCCGGCGCCAGTCTGTTGGCTGGGAGCCGCGCGATGACCGGCCCCAGCACTTT
>JBGPMY010000286.1:0-2688 GCA_041487235.1 Dehalococcoidia bacterium | reverse complement strand
CGACTCAGAAGGGTACGTGCACGTGCCCCAGAAGCCCGGCCTCGGCATCGACCTGGACGAGGAGAAGCTCGCCCGCTACGAGCAGAAGGACACGGGGCGGCTCATCTGAGCTAGACGGCGGACGTCATGCCGCAGCTTTCAAGCTGCGGTGGCGGCGTCCACTGTCCACTGTGCACTGAGCACTCAGCACTATCAGCTGATCCCCCCGTACCCCGCCGGCATCCCGTCCAGGTGCGCGATGTCGTTCAGGCGCCACAGCACCCGCCGATCGCCCTTGGCCCGAATCGAGGCGATGCTGGCGTTGAAGGGGTAGAAGACGAAGTCCCGCGGCAGCCCCAGCACCAGGCTCACGTACGTCTGGATGAAGCCCGCGTGCGACACCAGCACGATGCGCTTGCCGGCGTTGTCAGCGATGATCCCATCGACGACGCTCTGCACCCGATAGCGGGCGGCGCGGCTGCCCTCGCTGCCGGGGAAGGCGTCCCACGTCCCTTCCCTGACGATCCGCTCCGCCACCAGCGCCTGCTCCTCCGTCGGCAGCAGGCGGATATCGAAGTCGGCCTGGCCCAGATCGACCTCTCGCAGGTCAGCCTTTGGAATCACGTCCAGGCCCAGCGTGTCGGCGACCGCCAGCGCCGTCTGTTGGGTGCGCCGCAGCGGGCTGGCGTAGACGGCGTCCACGGCCTGCCGCGCCATCCGCTGGCCCAGACGGCGCGCCTGCTCCCAGCCGATCTCCGTCAGGTCGGCGTCGCCCGTAGTCAGGTCCTCGCCGGTGTTCGCCTGAGACTGCGCGTGGCGGACCAGGTACAGCCGCGTCGCCTCACCGCCGATGAGCAGCGACTCGCGGAAGAAGACGTTGATCGGATCGCCGGCGGGTTGCGGCTTCGATTCGGCCATGACGAAGCCATATTAGGGGGTTCATCAGCCAGCCGCCAGCTATCTTGACGTGCGTAATTGTAGTTGGTATCTTTCGGTTATCGAAGCAATGCACATCAACAAGGTGGAAAAGATGGTGACAGAAGCTACATTGCGACAGGCCAGCAGACTGATTGAAGAAGCCGAGGAAAGGTTGGATGCGCTCAAGGCTCTGCTGCAAGCGTCCCCTCCCAAGATGGCTGAGCTATACCTGGGTGATCGAGTGCTGGCAGAGGTTCTTGAGCGTGGCGCATCCGTCACGCGGCAGGAACTTTACGAGATCGCGGAAAGACATGGCATGGACCGGCGTGGCCTGGGCGGATTCTTCCGACTATCGGGAAAGACCAGCTTGAATGAGTTGCCGGGCACGGACAGGATAGTCCTGACCCCCTACGGAGCAGAGCAGGCTCGCCGTCATATCGAGCGACGGCAGACGCTCGGCTATGAGGAGGTGGAAGAGGCTCTCCACAGGGCAGCGGAGGCATCATTCGCTGAGGACTGGGACAGCGAAGAGGACTCGATTTATGACAGCTTATAGGCGCGGCAGCGTAGTCCTTGTGCCCTTTCCGTTCACCGACCTCTCGGACGTAAAACGCAGGCCCGCCCTCATCATCAGCACGCAAGAGTACAACTCTGCGACCGGAGATGTAGTGATAGCTCAGATCACAAGTCGTCTCAATTCGCCGCCGCGGCCCGGTGACCATATCATACGAGGCTGGCAGCGGGCCGGTCTGCTCGCGCCGTCCCTGGTCCGCGCTAGGATCACCACGCTCCACTCCTCGATGCTCGTGCGGACCCTTGGCGACATGCCAAATGGTGACATGCGCTCCATCAACAACAGCCTGGCGAACGCCCTGGGGCTATAGGTCGTGCAGACCGGCGTCAGCTACTTCTCTTCCCGCACCCTCCGCCACGTGCGCGCCGACCTTCAGGAGATCGTCGAGCACGGCTGCACGTACGTCGTCCACTGCTTCACGGAGACCGATCTCGCCTACTACCGAGAGACGATGCACGACGTGGCGCGCGCCACGCACGACGCCGGCCTCGAGGTCTGGTTCGACCCCTGGGGGCTCGTCGGCGTCTTCTCCGGCGAGACGTTCACCCGCTTCCCGCTGGAACACCCGGACGCCTGGCAGGTGCTCTCCGACGGCCGCCGCGCGCCGGCCGCCTGCCCCAATAACCCCGAGACTCGCGCCTTCCTGCGCGGCTGGATCGACGCCTGCGCCACGGCCGGCGGCGACGTGCTGTTCTGGGACGAGCCGCACTTCTACGTCGGCGCCTGGAGAGGCGATCTCTCCGGGGCCTGGGCCTGCCGCTGCGACATCTGCCTGGGCCGCTTCCGCGACTCCCTCGGCCACCAGATGCCCGCCGAGTTCACGCCGGACATCCGCGCCTTCCGCGAGGCGTCTCTGCTGGACCTGCTATCGGAACTTTCTCGCTATGGCCACGAGAAGGGTCTGGCCAACGCTCTATGCCTCCTCCCCACGGACCTGGCGGCGCACGGCTTCCCCCAGCAGCAGGAACGGCTGCAACGGGCGCTGGAGCGCAGGCTGAAGGAGGCCCCCGCCGGGGCGATGGAGGCGATGCTGCACGTGGGCGTCGGCGACTTCGAGACCGCGGCGGCGATACCAGACCTCGACATCTTCGGCTGCGATCCGTACTGGTATCTCTTCGGCACGGACGCCGAGGCGTTCATGCGCTCCTACGGCCAGGCGGCGGCAGCGGCCTCGCGCAACCACAACAGAGGCCTCCAGCTCTGGGTACAGGCGTTCT
>JBGPMY010000285.1:0-2691 GCA_041487235.1 Dehalococcoidia bacterium | reverse complement strand
GCCCGCCGCAACCTGCACCTACGGCGCGGGTATCTTTTTTTTTTTGCTAAACAAAACGGGGCCCGCCCCCCCCCCCAACCCGCGGGCGGGGGGTTGGCTGTTGCATTTTTACCCCGCCCCCCCCACGGCAGAGTCATCGAAGCAACTGAGGCAGACGACTCGGCCCTGAAATTCCGCAGGTAAAATCGCCTCCCAAACATCGTCCGGCACGTAGAAATCGAACTTATCACGGTGCCCACACACCTTACACGTCTGATGCATAGTTACGAAGGAGACATCACATGGCTAAAGAATCCAAGGTCCCGTACGTCACGTCTGCTACGGTCGAGTTGGAAGTTGCCATGGTCAACGCCGCGACCAAGCTGACAGTTGAGTCGGTTGGTAAAGTCGCAACCGAATTCGAGAGCCGATACAAGATGTTCTATGCGGCAATCGTCGATGCGTATAACGAGGTGCACTAGAACGACTCAGCCGTCAATAGAAATCGCACTTCATCCTTACTCAATCCTGGCGCCCGCATCCTACGATAGATCGCGATCTTCCGTGCGATCTCTCGCGGTAGCTGGACGGCCTCAATCGTGCCGTCGGGCTGCCGCATAACGAACTCAAGCTCTGACTCAGCGTTGCCGTCGCTCATCAATCGTTACCTCCGGGGAATGAGGGCGTCCAGTGCTAGAATTGCCGCAACTAGGAGGTTCTCAATGGTTAAGAACATCGTGCTAGCGACCGTCCTTCTATTAGTGATCTGGGCTGGCTCATTTGGCATTGCCTTTGGCGTGACTGAGTGGCGGGGAAAGTCCGGCCCAGCGGGGCCGCAAGGCGTAGCAGGTCCACCAGGGCCAATCGCCGCGCCTGACTACTGTAGCGCGGTCCTGGGTGCGGGGTTTGATAGCAATGCCACCTCCCGCGACAACTACTTGGCGATGGTTAAGAAGTATTGTCCTTAGACTGCTGGGTGTGTCAAGCCGATGATTCCCCTTTAAGGTCTGTCCAGCGCCGACCGTAAAGGGTAGCCCCTACGACGTCCGGTCCCGGAACTCCTGCAGACGCTCGATCTCTTCGTCCGAGATGCGGACGTGGATGACGCCGTCCAGTATCTCTGTCACATAGTCGATGGGCAGTACGACGTCGTGGCTGAACAGAGCGCCGCGGCGGACAACCAGGGCCTGGATCTCCTCCGTCTCTTCGTCGATCAGGACGCGTTCCACATCGCCGATGTGGCTGTGCGGCTCGGTTCTCCAGACCGGCGCGTCGTTCAGGATGTGCCGTTCGAACCGCGCCTTGCGGAACGTCTCGGCGGGAACGGCGATGCTGCCTATGCTGGCGAGCGCTCCGGCGATGGCCATGCCGACGTTCCAGAGGAGGTGGGCGGGACCGGCGCCTGTGCCACCGGCGTCCGAGACGGGCGGCTGGGTGTAGGCGCGTTCCACGTAGACGGGCATCTTCCGGAACTGTTCCCCGTCGCATTTGAGCCGCACCTTCTCCTCCTGGGCGTCCGCCATCTGAGCGATCGGCACCTCGATGAGCTCCGGCGCGCCGAAGCCGGGCTCCGGGAAGTGGGGCCCGGCGTTCACCACGATGTGCGTCACCTCGTTGTCTCTGGGGTCGATGACTACGGCGTGCAGCTTGCCCAGGTCTTTGCCATCGGCGCTCAACACTTCGGCGCCGTGGCGCAGGTTGTCCAGCTGGTGGGGCATGCCTAGCGGCCCTTGTACTCCGGCTTGCGCTTCTGGGCAAAGGCCGTGGGGCCTTCGCGGGCGTCCTCTGACCGGAAGACCTTGCCGGCCAGCTCTGACTCCAGCTTCAAGCCGTCGTCCAGGGACATCTGCCGGCCCTGCAGCGCCGCCTGCTTGACGGCGCGGACGGCCAGCGGGCCGCACTCCAGGATCTTCTGCGCGACTTCTTCCACCGTGGACATCAGGCGGTCTACGGGCACTACCCTGGAGACCAGCCCGAAGCGCAGCGCCGTCTGGGCGTCGAAGCGGTCTCCGGTGAGGAGCAACTCCATGGCGAAGGCCAGGGGCACCGCCC
Organism: Dehalococcoidia bacterium; assembly: GCA_041487235.1. GTDB lineage: Bacteria > Chloroflexota > Dehalococcoidia > SM23-28-2 > RBG-16-64-32 > JBGPMY01. Next base: position 660 of record JBGPMY010000285.1, on the reverse strand, counting down.
GCGGCAGCCGCTGGGTGCCGCCGGCTGCGGGGATGATCGCTCGCTTGGGCTCTGGCAGGCCGAAGGTGGCGTGCTCAGCGGCGATGCGGATATCGCAGGCGAGGGCCAGCTCCAGCCCGCCGGCCAGGCAGTAGCCGTTGATGGCGGCGATGATCGGCTTCCAGCACTCGAAGCCGCGGGTGATGCCGCCGAAGGGGGTGTCGTAGCGCATCCCCTCGCCGCCCGCCGCGAAGGCCTGGGCCATGGCCACCAGGTCCGCCCCGGCGGAGAACGCCTGGTCGCCGGCGCCGGTCAGCACCGCCAGCCAGAGATCGTCGTCCTCCTTGAACGCGTTGAACGCCTGCGATAGCTCGCGGCTGGTGTCGGGGTCTATGGCGTTGCGGCGCTCCGGCCGGTTGATCGTCACGTAGGCCAGGCGGCCTTTTCGTTCGACCACGATGTTCTTGAAGTCAGGCAAGGGGCTCCTCCTTGCGGCGCGGCTAGGCTGCCGGGCTACATGCGGGGCCAAGTATAGCGGCTTCAGGGCGGGGCGGCCAGAGCGCCAGCTTGGACGCGAACTATGAAGAAAACGTGTAAGTTGACAGACGGTGAACGGCGTAATGGTAGCCACAGCCAATCTGTTATCTAGCAGTGGAGGAGGTGCGATCTCTATTTCACCGG
>JBGPMY010000284.1:0-2695 GCA_041487235.1 Dehalococcoidia bacterium | reverse complement strand
CGACAGGCGCACGGAGAGAGGCGCGCTGGGGCGGTCAACTAGCTCATCCCCCGCCGGCGGGCAGTACGTGTACTCGTCGCCGCGCTCGCCGCCGTCCACGACGTGGTTGAGGCCGGCGTAGCTCACGCCGTCACGCTTGTCTTCCACCGTCAGTGTGCCGCCGTTGGGGTCTGCCGCGACCCTGAAGAACTCGTTCTCGATCCGAATGGGTTCTAGGTTCTCGGTTCTTGGTTCTTCCCCTCCGTACTCCACCCGCATCACCCGGTAGCCGAAGCCAGGCACGTCCCTCGCCAGGAAGGCGGCGACCACCCGCTCCCGCTGGTCCAGCGGCGAATAGCCCCCGCGTTCGATGATCTGTACGGGCGCAGCGCGGCCCTCGCTGTCCACCAGGCGCACGGGCAGCTTCCCCTGGTCCAGCGGCAGACGCACGGTGCAGAAGTCCGTCCGCGGGCCGCTCTCCGGGTTGAAGACGGCGACGGAAAGCTCGCCAGGCGGCGAGGCCAGGTCGGCGATGTAGCGCTGCGCCTCGTAGAGCACGGCGCCGGCGATCTGCTGGCAGCGGTCGAAGCGGTTGCCCACGTCCTCGTACACGGCGTCCACGGAGCAGCCGGTGACGGAGTCGTGGGGGCCGTTCTGCAGCAGCAGCTTCCAGGCGTGCCGCAGCAACCCCCGGTCGGAGGCGCCCCTCTGGACCGCGCCGCCGTTGGCGCTGCGCAGGAGGTGCGCCCAGGCGGCCATCGGCTCGGCGTAGCGGGCCAGCAGGTCCTCGCAGTGCTGGTAACGCTGCTTCAACCAGATGCGCGTGGACAGTACGCCGGCGATGACGTTGGAGCGCTGGCTGGAGCGGAACTCGCCCTCCAGCCGGGGCAGCTCGTGGATGCGATCACCGAGCTCCCGGCGGATGTCGTCCACCAGCATCGGGTAGCTCCCGTGCACCATCTCCGCGTCTTCCAAGAGATCGTTGGCCGTCCTGATTACTTGCGATAGCCCCTCGTGGGCGGGCAGGTGGTCGGTGCCGTTGGGCACCAGCACGTAGCGCGTGGTCGCGAACGGCTCCAGCATCGCCCTGATGTTCTGGAGGGTGCGGGCCAGCTGATCACGATCACCCGGCAGCACCGGCATCATGCCGTAGCCGTAGGGGAAGTGGATCGCCAGCACCTCGGAGCCGTCGGGCGCGGCCCAGCGAAACTCGGAGGTGGTCGCCTCGCGGCCCACGCCCCGCCAGATGACGACGGAGTCGATGCCGAAGCCGCGCAGGATCGCCGGCAGGTGGGCGATGTGGCCGAAGGCGTCCGGCGAGTAACCCACCATCATCACCTGCCCGTAGGCGCGCGCGGAGCGGATCCCGACCATCAGGTTGCGCACCCAGGCCTCGGCGCCGATCAGGAACTCGTCCGGCAGCATGTAGTTCGGGCCGATGACCAGCCGCCCGTCCCGGACGAGGCGCTCGATGTCGGCGCGGCGATCGGGCCGGACCTCCAGGTAGTCGTCCAGGGGGACGGTCTGGCCGTCCAGGACGAAGTGCTTGTAGTCGGGGTCGCGGTCCAGCAGGTCGATGAGGCTGTCCATCATGCGCACCAGGCGGGCGCGGAACTCCTCGAACGGCTGGTACCACTCGCGGTCCCAGTGGGTGTGGGGGATGACGACGAAAGTGCGCGATGGGCTAGATGGCACGAGGCTACTCTCGCCGAATTCCCGTTTTCTCTAGCCGGTCCAACCACTCGCGCCGCCGACGGACGGGACGAACCGCGCGCGGACGTTTGCTCCTCCCCAGATCCCTTCGCGAAGATGCCTGGCTGCGCGAGCAGCAGTTGTCGCCGCTCAGGATGACACCAGCTGTCCACTGTGCACTGTCCACTGTCATCTGTCCACTGCGCCGAGCCAGATAGGGTTGGTCATTGCCCAGATCACCTCGCCGCGCTCTGGCCGGCCGCGGTACCCCCGCAGCTCGGCGCGGACGTAGCTCTTGCCGGAAAGCTCCAGCGAGAAGTCGTAGACGCTGTCCACCCGGTCCAGCGGGATGATGTCGATGGGGTGGCCGTCGCACAGAAGCCACAGGCGGCGGTCCATGCCACCGTGGACCTGCACTCGAAACCGGACACGGCTGCCCTCCGGGGCCTCCACAGTGTCCCCCATCATCTTCTCGAACCGGCCAGAGCCTGTCCTGAGCGCGGCGCCAGCCGCAGTCGAAGGGCCGTCCTCATCGGCGGTCAGGATAAGGTGCGACCCGTTTGGCGCGTCGGATATGAAGACGTGGCCGTTGCGGATGCCCTCCAGGACAGACTCCTCGGACGGCGCGCCTTCGGAGTATACCCAGGTCGTTGGGTTGGCCAGGCCGTGGGGGTGCCTGGGCGGTGCCGGCGGGATGGAGTGGACGTCTGAGCCGCCCACGGCGATCACGCGCTCGCCGCGGCGCAGCAGGGCGTCCCAGCGCTCCAACGATTCCCAGTTGTAGAAGCGCCAGGGGGCTTGCCACACCTCCATGGCCGGATAGCCTTCCCAGCCCTGGAACAGCCACGGCGGGCCGATGGACTTGGGGTGGTTGACGGAGATCAGGCCGCCCTTCTGGAGGACGTACCGCCGAACCGCCGCCATCGCCTCCTCGTCCGCGCAGCGGAAGTCGATCCACTCGCGCAGTCCCCACATGTTGGCGTGGCCCCAGTAAGTCGTGACCTCTTCGCCGGGGATCAGCGTG
>JBGPMY010000283.1:0-2698 GCA_041487235.1 Dehalococcoidia bacterium | reverse complement strand
GTGTCCCTGCACGATGCCGTAGCAGGCGCTCAGGCCGAGGCCGGTGCCCTTGCCCAGGGGCTTGGTGCTGTAGAAGGGGTCGAAGATGCGGCTGGGCTCCGCCAGGCCGGGGCCGGTGTCGGCGAACTCGAGGACGATGTTGGGGCCCTCGCGCTTGGTGCGGACCATGAGCACGCCGCCCCCGGCTTCCTGCAACGCGTCCAGAGCGTTGCCCACGATGTGGAAGCAGACCTGGAGGATCTGATTGGCGTCGCCGCGGATGCTGGGGAGGCCGGGGTCGGTCTTCAGGTCGACGTGGATGCTGCCGCTGCCCAGATTCAACTCGCGCAGTTGCACAGCCTTGGTGACGATGGAATTGACGTCGAGCTGCACCTTCTCCGACGGGCTCTGCTTGGCGAAGCTCAGCAGGTCGGAGACCAGGGTCTTGATGCGGCGTCCCTGGCTGTGGATCTTCTCGGCGAGCCCGCGGGCCTCGGCCGGCGAGCCACCCTCGGTGACCAGCATGTCGGAATACCCGAGGATGGCGGTGAGGGGATTGTTGATCTCGTGGGCCGCCCCGGCCACCAGCTGGCCCAGCGCAGCCATCTTCTCCGAATGCACCAACTGCGCTTGCAGGCTCTTCAGGTTGGTCACCGATTCTTCGGAAGCATGCAGCAGACCGAGCAGCTCTTTGTCCAGCAGATGCTGGCGGAGAAACAGCAGGAAGGTCATGATAAAAACGGCCGCCAAGGTCACGGTGAGGCGGAAGTCCTGGACCGCCGGCGGCACGCGGACCTCAAACAGCGCCCACAGCGCCAGGCCCGGCATAGAGAGGATGAAAGCCATGGCCAGCCGGGCGGGCCAGACCGGGTTTGCGGCCGAGGGCTTGGCTTCGTAAGGGCCTTGCGGAGAAGGCTCGCCGCCCAGCAGCGCGGCGCCGACAAACCAGGCCATTCCCAGTACCAGCGGCAGGTCGTACGCGCTGCCGGAGAAGTAGCGCCCCTCCTCGATGGCCGTGTTGATATAGCGCGACGCCGCGTTGTACAGAAACGCGGCAATGAAGAGGTGCATGTAAATCCGCCGCCAATCGTTTTTTGTGCGAATCCAGAGCACCAGCAAGCCCAGCAGCAGGAGGGTGTTTTCCACGTCGTACAGCGCATCGAAGGCAAAGCCGTACCGCCCCCGGTCGTAGGCGATGAATTCCCAGGGGATGACCACGAAGAGGTACAGGTAGACCCAGCACAGCAGCAGCAGCAGGAAATCCAGGGAGCCAATCCCGGGCCGGCGCCAGTCGCGCTGTTTGTGCGGCTGCACCGCCAGGGCCGCGATCATGGGAACAATGTGGAGAAAGTAGAGCGAATCCACCAGGGAAGGATTGGGGAGCGACGTCTTCCTATAAACCTCGTAATAAACCCAGAACATGCTGGCGGCGAACCAGAATGCGAAGCCCGTCGCCATGAATCCCCAGAACAGCCTGGCATTGCCGTGGGTGCGCCGGGCGTTCGACAGGACCACAAGCGTGGCCAGCAGGACCAGGGCGGCCTGCGTAAGATCGCCGAAGGCGGCCAAGGCATGGCCTGGCGTCGCCTCGAGAGAAAGAAGGGTGTGGACGCCCAGCAGTACCGCGACGGCCGCCACCCACATCTTGGTTCGGGAGACCATGGAAGTCCGGCTAGATTGTAGCCCCCTGGGAACCCGCGGAAAGATTGTCAAAGTACTCCACGGGCGCAGCGGGCGACGCCGGCGGGCGCCATCGGCCCTCTGCTAGAATCGGGCGTCTATGGCCTTTCCCGTGACCCGCATGCGGCGGCTGCGCCAGAGCGACCAGATGCGCTCGCTGGTGCGCGAGACCCGGCTCACGCCGGCGGGGCTGGTCTATCCCCTGTTCGTCTGCCCCGGCCGGGGGGTGCGCAAAGAGATCGGCTCCATGCCGGGCGTGTGCAACCTCTCCGTGGACCAGGCGGTCAAGGAGGCGCGCGAGGCCTGTTCGCTGGGCATTCCGGCAATCATCCTGTTTGGCCTCCCGGCGAAAAAGGACGAGGTGGCCACCGGCGCCTGGGCGGACGACGGCATCGTGCAGCAGGCGGCGCGAGCCATCAAGCGCGAGGTCCCCGGGCTGCTGATCATCGGCGACGTCTGCCTGTGCGAATACATGTCGCACGGCCACTGCGGCGTGGTGCGCACAACCAAGAAGCCCGCGGGGAAGGGCGGAAAGGCATCGAAGGCGCCGGCGGAGTACGAGATCCTGAACGATCCCACGCTGGAGATCCTGGCCAAGACGTCGGTGTCGCTGGTGCGCGCCGGGGTAGACATCGTGGCCCCTTCGGACATGATGGATGGCCGCGTGGCCGCCATCCGCAAGGCGCTCGACGGCGCCGGCTACATCAACGCGCCCATCCTTTCTTATGCGGCCAAGTTCGCCTCGGCCTTCTACGGGCCCTTCCGCGAGGCGGCGGACTCCGCGCCCCAGTTCGGCGACCGGCGCTCCTATCAGATGGACCCCGCCAACAGCCTGGAGGCGATGCGTGAGATCGCGCTCGACCTCGACGAGGGCGCGGACATCGTGATGGTCAAGCCTGCGCTGCCGTACCTGGACGTGATCGCGCGGGCGAAGGCGGAGTTCGGCGTGCCGCTCGCCGCGTACTCGGTCTCGGGCGAGTACGCGATGATCCGCGCCGCGGGTCAGCTCGGCTGGCTCGACGAAGAGCGCGCGATGCTG
>JBGPMY010000282.1:0-2718 GCA_041487235.1 Dehalococcoidia bacterium | reverse complement strand
CATCGGCAACAGCGGGCCGTTGCCGGCGCCGGTGGCGCGCGCGGTGGACGAGAACGGCCTGGTAGTGGCCGCCGTCCTCAGCGGCAACCGCAACTTTGAGGGGCGCATCCACCCCCAGGTGCGGGCGGCGTACCTGGCCTCGCCGCTACTGGTCGTCGCCTACGCCCTCGCCGGCACCGTGGATATCGACCTCAGGACGGAGCCGCTGGGGAGGGATAAGGAGGGACAGCCGGTATTCCTTCGCGACATCTGGCCTTCCTCCCAGGAGATCGACGAGGCGCTTCAGTACGGCCTTGATCCGGAGATCTTCAAGGAGACTTACGCGCACATCTTCGACGGCGACGAGCGCTGGTGGTCGCTGAAGGTCCCCGAGGGCGGCCTCTATGAGTGGGACCCCGACTCCACCTACCTGCGCGAGCCGCCTTTCGTCCACGGCGTCGCGTCGCAGCCGCCGTCGCTGCGAGACATCGCGGAGGCCCGCGTCCTGGTGATGGTGGGCGATTCGGTGACGACGGACCACATCTCACCGGCAGGCGCCATCGCCGCCGACGGCCCGGCCGGGCGCTACCTCACGGATAACGGCGTCTCCCCGCGCGAGTTCAACAGCTACGGCTCGCGGCGCGGCAACCACGAGGTCATGATGCGGGGCACCTTCGCCAACCTGCGTCTACGCAACGAGCTGGCGCCCGGCACGGAGGGCGGCTGGACGGCTCACTTCCCCAGCGGCGAGCAGATGACCGTGTACGATGCCGCCATGCGCTACCAGCGAGAAGGCGTGCCCTTGCTTGTGATCGCCGGGCGCGAGTACGGCTCCGGCAGCTCGCGGGACTGGGCGGCCAAGGGCGTGGCCCTCCTGGGAGTCCGCGCCGCCATCGCGGAGAGCTACGAGCGCATCCACCGCAGCAACCTGCTGGGCATGGGCGTCCTGCCGCTGGAGTTCCCGGCGGGAGAGAGCCGCACCTCGCTGGGTCTGACGGGGAGTGTGGTATACGCTATCGAAGGCCTCGCGCAGGGCCTGGCGCCGCGCCAGCAGGTCACCGTCCGAGCCCGCCGCGAGGACGGCAGCGAGACAGCGTTTCCCGCCCTGGTCCGGATAGACACGCCGCTGGAGGTGGAGCAGTACCGCCACGGCGGCATCCTGCCGCTGATCCTGCGCCGGCTGCTCGAGACGAGCTCAGCGCAACTGTAGACGGCAGCGTCGCAAGTGCTATCACGTCACAGGGCCTATCGTATCTAGCCGCCCGTTTGCTAGAATGAGTCGCGGCCACCTTTGAAGCGAGCCCGCATGCCCCATCGCATCACGGTAATCCCCGGAGACGGCACCGGCCCCGAGATCACGCAAGCGACGATCCGGGTGCTGGAGGCGACCGGCGTGCCGTTCCAGTGGGACTACAAGGAAGCCGGCCTCGGCGCCGCCGAAAAGTACGGCGCCGTGCTGCCGGACGAAGTCCTGGACTCAGTCCGCGCCAACAAAGTCGCCATCAAGGGGCCTATCACCACGCCGCGCGGCGGCGGCTTCCGCTCCGTCAACGTAGCCCTGCGCAAGCTGCTGGACCTCTACGCCTGCCTGCGCCCCGCCAAGTGGTACCCGGGCGTCCGCTCTCGCTACCAGGATATCGACCTCGTCATCGTGCGGGAGAACCACGAAGACCTGTACGCCGGGGTCGAGTTCGAGAAGGGTGACCCCGCCATCGCCCGCATCTCGGAGCTGACGGAGGCGGCCGGCATGGGCCCGATACGCGAGGACGCCGGCGTCTCCCTGAAGATCATCAGCGAGTTCGGGACGCGGCGCGTGGTCCGCTTCGCCTTCGAGTACGCGCGCAAGCACGCGCGCAAGAAGGTGACGGCCGTGGCCAAGGACAACATCATGAAGTACACGGACGGCCTGTTCTTCGCGGTGGCGCGCACCGTGGCGGAGGGCTACCCGGATATCGAGTACCAGGAGATGCTGGTCGACAACATGGCGATGCAGCTGGTGCAAAAGCCGGAGCTGTACGACGTGCTGGTGCTGCCCAACCTGTACGGTGATATCCTGTCCGACCTCTGCGCCGGGCTGGTGGGTGGCCTGGGCGTAGCGCCGGGCGCCAACCTGGGCGACGAGATCGCCCTGTTCGAGCCGGTGCACGGCAGCGCACCCAAGTACGCCGGCATGAACAAGGTGAACCCCATGGCGATGATGTTCTCTGGCGTCATGATGCTGCGCCACATCGGCGAGACGGACGCCGCGCAGCGGATGGAGAACGCCCTGGCGGCTGTCATCGGCGAGGGGAAGAGCGTGACCTACGACATGAAGCCGGCGCCAGACGACCCGACCGCCGTCGGCACGTCGGAGGTGGCGGACGCCGTGATCGAGAAGTTGAAGTAGCGGAGGCTGAAGTAGCGGAGGCCTTCAGGCCTCCACGGGCAGGTCACCCCTACAACAGTGAGTTCCGAAGGAGGCACCCTAATGCGCGCCAAAGTAACGGTGGTGGGCGCCGGCATGACCGGTGGCACGATGGCCCAGAGGCTGGCCGAGACCGGCTATGTCGACGTGGTCCTGCACGACATCATAGACGGGCTGCCCCAGGGCAAGGCGCTGGACCTGGCGCAGTCCGCGCCCCACATCGGCTTCGATGCGCACATCACCGGCACCAACGACTGGGCGGACACGAAAGGTTCGAACGTCGTCGTCATCACCTCCGGCGTGCCGCGCAAGCCGGGCATGACGCGAGAGGAGCT
>JBGPMY010000281.1:0-2742 GCA_041487235.1 Dehalococcoidia bacterium | reverse complement strand
TGCCGAACTCGATCGTGTCCACGACCAGCCGCATGGATGGTTCCGGCGGGTAGATGTACTCTTTCTGGGCGATGAACTCCTTCAGGATGTCGTTCTGTAGGGTGCCGGCCAGGTTGCGGCTAGTCACACCCAACTTCTCTGCGGCCACGATGTACATGGCCCAGATGATGGCGGCCGGTGAGTTGATGGTCATGGAAGTCGTGATCTGGCCCAAAGGCAGCCCGTCCAGCAGAAGCTCCATGTCCGCCACGGACGAGATGCCGACGCCGCACTTTCCGAACTCTCCGTGGGCCTCGGGCGCGTCTGCGTCGTAGCCGTAGAGGGTGGGTAGGTCGAAGGCGATGGAAAGGCCCGTCTGGCCCTGGGAGAGCAAGTACTTGAAGCGGGCGTTGGTCTCCTCAGCGCTGCCGAAGCCGGCGAACATGCGCATCGTCCATAGCTTGCCGCGGTAGCCTGTGGCGTGGATGCCGCGCGTGAACGGGTACTCTCCGGGGCCGCCCAGGTCGCGCTCGTAGTCCAGGTCGGGCAGGTCCGTGGGGTCGTAGACGCGGCGAATCGGGCGCCCCGAAGTTGTCATAAAGGGGCCAAGCCGCTCGCCATCGGTCTCCCTCTCGGCGCTGGCGCGCTTCTCCTTCAGCTTCTTCAGAGCGCTGCCGTCATACATGCGGAATCAAGGCTAGAATACCACACAGTCCGCGCACTTTTGGAGCGCAAAGAGCGTTCACTTGACAGCTATGCTACAATCACTCATGCGTCTTAGCGTCTTCGCTGGAGTTTCTGCATGGCGATAGAGCCGTTTGACAATTACCTGGACCTGGTGGAGGCCGCCCGTATCCTGGGCATCCACCCCCAGAGCCTGCGCCGGCTGATCAAGCAGAAGAAGGTGCCGGCAGTGCTCTTCGCCGGCAAGTACCTGATCCAGCGCGATAAGCTGGAGATGTTCAAGGCCAACTACGACCCGCGACCCGGCCGCAAGGCCATCCGCACGCTGTTCTAGCCCGCCGGCGATGCCCCCGGCGGGGCCTCGATGCTGATCCCCGGATCGTTGATATCCCGCAGCTCCATGAACAACTTCACGCCAATGGGGTTTCCCTGTTCGTCAGTGTCTTCGGCGTGAATGTCCAGGCGTACGGGCCAGCGGCCGTCCCGCGCCAGCCAGACGTCAACTTGGAACTGTTCCGGCAGTCGCGTGTTGGGATCTGTTCCCAAGAGCTGAGGGAGCCTGGTGAGGTCCGTCTTTCCCAGCGTGTAATGGTCCGAGGTGACGCCGCTGACCGTCTCCTCCTGTGACTCCAGACGCGCCAGTGTGGGGGCGATCTCCTCGACGATGTCTTGGCAGACAACCGGCGGTGTAAGAAATCCGATGCCGGAGGACGGGTTGCCCTGCGCCTGCCAGGCCGTTCCCAGCCGCTCCCACCTCCTGTCGCCGATGTCGCGCAGCTCCAGCTCGTCTTGCTGAAACTTGAGTATGGCCTGAGTGCGGTCGGGGGCCACGTGAGCGCCCTCTATTTTGAGATCGGCCAGGAGGGCCGTGAGGGTGTCGGCGAAGGTGCTCAGAGGTGGCCTGGGGCTGGCCTGGCCGGCGCTCCCGAAGGCCGGAGACTGCAGCCTGACGGTGATCGAGTAGCGATAGCTGTTGAGCTGGTTGATCCCGTCACACGACGCGGTCGCCGTACCGCTTGTGGGGCTGGGGCTGCCGCCGCTCTCTGCTCCGCCGCAGGCCGCCAGGAGGGCCACAGCGAACACAAAGCCGGATACCCCGATGACAGTGCGCAAAGCTATCGAACCCGTTGTCCCTTCCGCGCTTTGGACTTTACCATCAGGCGTACCGGTGGTCAAAACCAAATACCTGCCGTTCGGCCATCCATTCCCGTCCCTTCGTCCCTTCTGGCCTTTCTGCGCTAGAATATATGTTGGTCTCGAACATGAAAGGAGGCCGTACCAATGACCGCAAGCAAGCGTCTTGAGTCGTACTTACGCGACAACAAGGTGCCCTTTCAGGTCGTGCACCACCCGCTGGCCTACACCGCCCAGGAGATCGCTGCCGCAGAACATGTTCCTGGCAAGAAGCTGGCGAAGGTGGTCATGGTGGTTGCCGACGACAAGCTGGCGATGCTCGCCCTGCCCGCCCCAGCGCACGTGAGCATCGACAAGGCCGCTGCGCTCCTGAGCGCCTCGCACGTGCGCCTGGCGCGCGAGGAGGAGTTCGCGGCTGCTTTCCCGGACTGCGAAGTCGGTGCCATGCCCCCCTTCGGCAACCTGTACGATGTGCCGGTGTTCGTGGACAAGGCCCTGGCCGAAGATGAAGAGATCGTCTTCCAGGCCGGCACCCACACGGACACCATCGCCATGAGCTACAAGGACTACGAGCGGCTGGTGCAGCCGAGGGTTGGCGACTTCGCCCACCACGGGTAGGGGGCTCGCCGCCCGCGCCGTCTAGGCCGCGGTACATCCCGCCTGCCGTGGAGCGGAGGGCCTACCGTGTCCTTCGTCCAGACAGCCGCCGCAAGATCAGTTTGCGGGCCTCCTCCGCCGCCAGGAACAGGAATGGGAACGTCGCCAGGATGGGCCAGTACCTGGGCTCGATTGGCTCAAGGTCGAACAGGTCCCTGAGCGGGGGCAGAGCGATGAAGATGGCCATGAACGCGATCGTAGCCGCGATTGCCCAGAGCAGCGGACGATTGGTCAGAAAGCCGATGCGCAGGATAGACTCCCGTTCACTGCGGCAGGCGAAGGCATTGC
>JBGPMY010000280.1:0-2754 GCA_041487235.1 Dehalococcoidia bacterium | reverse complement strand
GCTGCACGTAGTGCGCGAGCTCGAACTTCATGTTGTCGCGGAGGTAGTCGAAGCCGAACTCGTTGTTCGTGCCGTAGGTGATGTCGGCGGCGTAGGCCTGGCGTCGCGGCACCGGCGTCAGGTAGCGCAGGCTGGGGTTGTCCAGGTTGGCGGCGAAGTCGAGGAGGTACGCGGAGTCGTGCTGGAGGACGCCGACGGACAGGCCCATGCTGTCGTAGATGGGCCCCATCCACTGAGCGTCGCGCTTGGCCAGGTAATCGTTCACTGTCACCAGGTGGGTGCCCTTGCCTTCCAGGGCGTTGAGGTAGAGGGCCAGCGTGGCGACCAGCGTCTTGCCCTCACCGGTCTTCATCTCCGATATCTTGCCCTGGTGCAAGACGATGCCGCCGACGATCTGCACGTCGAAGTGGCGCATCCCGATGCGCCGCCGCGACGCCTCGCGCACCGCGGCGAACGCCTCCGGCAGCAAGTCGTCCAGCGTTTCGCCGTCTTCCACTCGCCGGCGGAATTCCACCGTCTTCGCCGCCAGGGCATCATCGGACAGGGCGGCGACCTCCTCCTCCCAGCCGTTGACCTCAACGGCCAGCGGCCAGACCTTGCGCAGCTCCTTCTCGTTGTAGTCGCCCAGGACCTTCTTAAAGACGCCGAGTACCATGCTTCAACCTTGCTCCTCAGTCGCCGCTTGGTGAGCGGCGTGTCATGGAGTAATGATACCAGCTTGAAGGCGGTCTCACACCGGATCTTCGAATGACGAGCGTATCAACATCGCCCGGTAGGGACAGAACCTCGGGTCTGTGCTGGGCCGACCTCGAGGTCGGCCCCTACAAAACGTCGGGAGACGTTTGGCCGGCTAGTGGCCGTTGAACAGGGCGCCCACGGACTGGCCGGTGTGGATGCGGCGGATCGCCTCGCCCAGCAGCGGCGCCACGGAGAGGACGGTCATGTTGGGCAGGCGTTTCTCCGGCGGCAGCGGGATCGTGTCCGTGAACACCAATTCCTCAATCGACGCCTGCTCCAGTCGCTCCACAGCCGAGCCTGAGAGCACGGGGTGGGTGCAGCAGGCCACCACCTCCCGCACCCCTGCCTCCAGGAGCGCCTTCATCGTCTCTAGGAGAGTGCCCGCAGTATCGATCTCATCGTCGACCACTACCGCCCGCAGCCCCTTGACCTCACCGATGATGTGCATCACCTCTGCCCGCTCATCGTTGCCCAGGCGTCGCTTTTCCATCACCGCCAGGGGTGCGTTGAGCATCTGGGCGAAGTTGCGGGCCCGCTTCGCCGCGCCCAGGTCGGGGGCCACTACTACCTGGCCATCGCCCCTCTCCCGGAAATAGCGGGCCAAGATAGAGAGCGCAGTCAGCTCGTCCACCGGGATGTTGAAGAACCCCTGGATCTGCCCCGCGTGCAGGTCGATGGTCAGCAGCCGGTCGGCCCCGGCCGTCTCCAGGAAGTTGGCGATGAGGCGGGCCGTGATGGGCACTCTCGGCTGGTCCTTCTTATCGCTGCGCCCGTAGGCGTAGTAGGGGACCACGGCCGTGATCCTGCCGGCCGAGGCCCGCCTGGCGGCGTCGATCATGATGAACAGCTCCATGAGGCGCGTGTTGACGGGCGAAGACATCGGCTGCACGAGGAACACATCGCGGGCGCGGATGTTCTCGCAGAAGCGGACAAAGATGTTCTCGTTGGAGAACTCGAACACCTCGCACTCTCCCAGCGGCGTCTCCAGGTAGTCGCAGATGGCGCCGGCCAGCGCTGGGTGAGCGTTGCCGGAGAAGACCTTGAGGTCCTGGTAGAGCGGTATCTCAGCCACAGTGCAAAGCCCGTCTCAATATAGTCGAGAAGCTCCGGCACTGACAACAGTCTCCGGCGCAGGCGACGCCTTGACCCGCCCATCCGGGTTCGGTACCGTGAGATACAGCCCCCCGCAGGTTACCACCCGCCTATCTGATGGGAATTCGGCGTTCAATCCGGATAGTTTTCGCCTCTGCCACCCGCTACGTTGAGCTGTGGAGGTGAGCGATGGCTATTGAGCTGGAACAGCGCATAGAGAGCAGCGAGATGGCTGTCCTGAGCGGAGTCGAAGGGGACGACGAGGCCTGCTGGCAGGTGGCGCTCAGCAAAGACACAAGCTTCGACGGTGTTTTCGTGGTCGCCGTGAAATCCACCGGCGTCTACTGCCGTCCGTCCTGCCCGGCCCGCCGTCCCAAGCGAGAACACGTGCGGTTCCTTGCCGACTGCGATGCCGCCGAGGCCGCCGGCTTCCGCGCCTGCAAGCGTTGCCACCCGCGTCTGGCGGGCCAGAACGCAACGGCGGAGCTGGTGCAGAGGGCCTGCGACTATCTTGATGAGGACAACGACGAGCCGCCCAAGTTGCCGGAGATAAGCCGGCGCTTGGGCGTCAGCGCCGGCCAGCTCCGGCGGATGTTCAGGCGGGCGGTGGGCTTAACGCCCCGCCAGTACGTCGACGCGCGCCGGCTGCAGCGACTGAAGGAGGGGCTGCGGGACGGTCACTCCGTCACGCGTGCTCTGTACGACGCCGGCTACTCGTCCAGCAGCAGGCTGTACGAGTCGGCTGGGGAGCAGCTGGGGATGACCCCGGCGACTTACCGCCGGGGCGGGCGCGGCATGATGATCCGATACCACATTGCGGACTCAGCGCTGGGCCGCCTGCTGGTGGCTGGGACCGAACGCGGCGTCTGCGCCGTCCGCCTCGGAGACTCCGACGCGGAGCTGGGGGTGTCGCTGAGGGGCGAG
>JBGPMY010000279.1:0-2755 GCA_041487235.1 Dehalococcoidia bacterium | reverse complement strand
GGTTGTCGACTCCCCAGGTCAGGTTGGTCGGCGCCCAGGTGCCCGCTACATAGCGCTTGTAGGAGTTCACGTTGGGCGCGTACATCAGCATGAACTCCGGCAGCGTCGCCAGTACCCCAGCTACGTAGTGCCCCAGCAGCTCCGAGACATGGTATGCCCCCAGCTTATTCCAGAACACGTTGTCTGCTCCGTCCGCCGTCCACAGGCTCTGGTGGATGTGGCCACCGCAGCCGTCGACGTCATCGCCGAACTTGGCCATGAAGGTGGGCGTCACCCCCATCTGGGCGCTGATCTCCTTCGTCGCGCTCTTGTACAGCATCGCCTGGTCGGCCGCCCGCAGTGCGTCCGTGTAGCGAAGGTTGATCTCGTACATGCCGGCGCCGTGCTCCCGGTTGTACGCCTCCACGGGGATGCCGTAGGCGGTCAGCATGCGGCAGACCCGGCCAATGACCGGCTCGTCGATGGAGGCGTGGTGGATGCTGTAGCAGTTGAGGCCGGGGTTCAACGGGCGCAGGCCGGAGTAACCCTTGGCCCGCAGGCTCTCCTGGTCCTCCCGGAAGAAGCGCACCTCCAGCTCCGCCGCCATCATCGCCCGGTATCCGGCCGCCTGCGCCTGGCGGACGACCCGGTCCAGCACGAAGCGGGGCGCTATCGGCAGCGGGTCCCCGTCCTCCGTGTAGAAGTCGCAGACGACGCTGGCGCTGCCCTCTTCCCAGGGGACGGCGGCGAAGGTGCTCAGGTCCGGCTTCATCACGATGTCACCAAAGCCCCGCTCCCAGTTGGAGAAGGGCAGGGTGCCGATCACGCGGTCCTCGATGTCCCAGCCGAACAGCACGTCGCACTGCGCGAAGCCCTCCTCAGCCGCCGAAAGAAAGCGCTCGGCGCTCACCCGCTTGCCCCGGTACACCCCATCCAGATCGCCGCCGCCGATCTTCACAGTCGTTATCCTGTGCTCCTCTATCAGTCGCGTGACGTCCTCGATGTGCACGGCTTTACCTCCGCCCGAGACCAGTGCGAAAGCCCGCCAACGGGCAGGCAATACGTGAATTCTACCACCCTGCGCCCCGCCGTTCCCGACGAGGGCAGGAAGACGACGAGTAGGGGCGCGTCATGATGCGCCCCTAGCTTGGCGATTGGGCGCTATGCTATGGGGGGCGATCGACAGGAGCCGCTATTGAAAGCCGCCGTCTGCCTGGCCGCGAGCCAGCACGGGCAGGGCCAATTCTGTCGTAACTAGACGCCCGGTGTGCATCAAGAACAGCGCCTGAAGCGTGGCGTCGACGTCGAAGTCCTCTCGCCACAGCACCCGTCCCAGCCGCAGTCCCAGCCAGATGGTCATAATCAGATTGGCCAGTCCGCTGGCGTCCACTTCCCGCGAGTAGAAGCCATCCGCGATGCCCCGCTGGATCAGCGACTCCAACCACTGCCGCCGCACGGCCCAGCTCTCTCGCGTGGTCTGCGCCAGCTTGTCGTTGCGCAGCGTCTCCGCCCAGATCTCGACGTCCAGCCGCGTCGCGCTGTCCATGTCAGGATCGCGCAGCGACTGCGAGAACAACGAGGTCAGCGCTCGCACGGAGGAGCGCGTGTCCACCGCCTCCGCCGCCATCGTTCCCAGGCGCTTCACCGCGTCCTGCGCCGCGCCCCCTATGACGGCGCTGATGATCTCTTCCTTGCTGCCGAAGTAGTGGTAGAGGCCGCCGGGGGTGATGGACGCCTCGCGACAGATGTCGTCGGTCGTGGTCTGGTGGAAGCCGTTGCGCAGGAAGCAGCGGCGCGCCGCCTCGATGATCTCGCGGCTGCGAGTCTCCACCTCTTCTGGCTTCAGTTTCGGCACGGACACCTCCGCGGCGCGTATATAGCGAGCGCTCGCTTTTCAATGCCTATATATCCCCATTTCGCCAGCCTGTCAAGTACAAGGCGCGGAAAAGCATACGGTAGCTCGCCGACTGACCGCCCACAGTGGCGGAGGGGGTGGGATTCGAACCCACGATCCACCGAGGCGGATAACGGTTTTCAAGACCGTCGCATTCAACCACTCTGCCACCCCTCCAGGACAATCTTACCAAGACGCACCCCGGTTCACCGCACACCTACCCCCAAACCCGCAGGCTGCGCTAAGCTCTTCAGAAGCCGGACTAGCCGAGCCCTAGTCCCGTTGCAAGCACGAAGGAGCGCCCATGACGCCGGAAGAGCGCAGACAGTTCCTCGAAAGCCACCGTCTCGCCATCGTCGGCGCCGAACGCAGACGTGCCCCGCCGCAGCTCTCGCCCGTCTACTACGTGCTGGACGGCGACGATATCCTCATCTCGACAACGGAGACTCGCGCCAAGGCGAAAGCGGTCCGCCGCGACCCCCGCGTCTCCCTGTGCGTCCTGGGCGAGCAGTACCCTTTCCCCTACCTCACCGTCTACGGCCGCGGCCGCATCGAGAACGAGCGCGTCGTGGAGACGATGATGCGCGTCGGCGGGAAGATGACCGGCAACCCGCTGCCCGAGTCGATGCGACCGGCCATCGAGGAGCGCGCCCACAAGGAGCAGCGCGTTGTCTTGCGGGTTACGCCCGAGTCGTATTATCCGTAGAGGCGCCGCCAACTGCGCCCCCAAAGCAAGGAGGAGGAGATGGGCGACGCCGGCCAGTACGTAAACATCAACGGCCTCCGGACATACTACGAGATACACGGCGAAGGCGAGCCGCTGTTGCTCATGCACGGCGGCTTCTGCACCATAGAGACGTTCTTCGCCCAGACGCCGGAGCT
>JBGPMY010000278.1:0-2760 GCA_041487235.1 Dehalococcoidia bacterium | reverse complement strand
GGTCAGCTCAGTGCGCATACCGTCCCAGGTCTCCCAGGATGGCGATGGTGAAGGCCGCCGCCTTCTTGAACATCCACGGCATCAGAAGCATGAGTCCCACCAGAAACGCAACCAGCCGCGGGACGGTGTTGAAGGTCGTGTCCTGGATGGAAGTGGTGATTTGGACGAGGCTGACGACGATGCCCGCCACAAAACCGATGGCGAGCAGGGGGGCGCCCAACCAGAAAGTCTCGACCAGCGTCTGCCGCAGAACTTCAACCGCCAACTCGGGAGTCATGTTTCAGCCATCAGCCTGGAGATATCACCTGCCTCAATAGAAACTCTTCATCAGTGAACCCACCGTCAGGTTCCAGCCGTCCACCAGAACGAACAGCAGGATCTTGAAAGGCGCCGAGATCATCACCGGGGGCAGTTGGACCATGCCCACCGAGAGCACCACCGAGGCGACCACCAAGTCGATCACCAGAAACGGCAGGAACAGCACGGCCCCGATCTGGAAACCCGTCTTCAGCTCCGCAAGTATGTAGGCCGGGATCAAGACCTTCAAATCGAGGTCGGCAGGCGTGCGCGGGGCGGGCGTCTTGGAGATCTCCAGAAACAAGGCGATGTCCTTCTCCCTGGCGAAGCGGAGCAGGAAAGCCCTCATCGGCTTGGCGCCTTCATCCAGGGCCTGCGACAGGGTGATCTGGTTGTTCTCTAGCGGCGCCCAGGCTTTTTCGTAGAGTTCCGTGCCCACCGGTTGCATGATCAGGATCGTCAGGAACAGCGCCAATCCCAGCAACACCTGGTTCGAGGGCGTGGATTGAGTCCCCAGCGCCTGACGCAGGAAGTGCAGCACAACCGTGATCCTCAGGAAGGGGGTTACCGAGACCACTACCGCCGGAAGCAGGGTCAACAACGTCAGCATTACGACAACCTGCATCGGCATGCTGAGCGTGGCGCCGGCTTTGCCTCCCGGCGCGGCGAACTGGAAAAGCGGAGCGGAAGAGGCGGCGGCCCGGCACGCGATCGCGGAAAGGGACAGCAGCCCGGCCGCTCGCAGCAGCCTCATCGAGCGACCTCCTCGGCGTCGCTTCGCCCCTCGGCGGTGTCCAGCAAAGCGAGGCCGGAGGGAGAACGGCCAAGCAGGATCGTCCGGTTCCCCAGCCGCACCAAGTGCAGCGAGTGCTGCGGAGTCAGCGATAGGCGGTCCAACATTTCGAGCCGGCGCGGCCGGCGGAGGCGCAGTCCGTTCCCGGCCGTGCGCGGGAAGCCCCGGCGGCGGAGCCATGCCAGGGTCCCGGCGAGAAGGGCGGCGACCAGCGCCACCGCCAGCATCTGTTCTGTCCAGTTCATCTTTCTGACCGGCAGCGGGAGTCTGGCGGGCCCCGCTTCTACTCGCCCGCAAGACCCGTCATGCGCACTGCCACCACGTTTTCCATCACGATGATCTCGCCGTAGCAGACCAGCACTCCGCCGACGCGGATGTCGATGTTCTCCCCCGCCGACCGGGGCAGCGCCAGCACGCTCCCCTCTTGCAGCGCCAGGATATCGCCCAGCTTCAGCAGCGGGCGCCCGATCTCCACTTCGATCAGGACCGGCACGTCGGCCAGCTTCGCGATCTCCTCCATCGGCGTCATACCGCCTGACCTCCGGGCGCCTTACCGCTTTATGTTTATGGTCTCCTGGCTGATCTCATCCACCGTCGTAACCACGCGGGCGTTGGCCTGGTAGCCCCGCTGCATCACGATCAGGGTGGCGAACTCCTGGGCGATGTCCACCGTGGAGCCTTCGATAAAACTCCCCAACACCCTGCCCCTGCCGCCGGTCCCCGACACTCCGATGACCGGTGTCGCGCTGAGCCCCGTGGTCTGGAAGTTGTTGTTGCCGGCCGCCATAAGGGAATTCGGGTTGCGGATGGCCGCCAGGGCCAGTTGGCCGACCACGCTCTGCTCCCCGTTGGAGTACGTGGCCAGGATCCTGCCGCCGTCACCCAAGCTCGCCCTGACCAACTGCGCGGCAGCGGAGCCGTCCTGCCAGATCGCCGCCGTTGCCGAAGCTTGGGAGTATTGGCTTAGCCGGGGCGTCCCATCGGCCTCATAGAGCTGCCAGTCGACCGCCATATTGGCGGCGCCACTGGTGAGTCCGGCGACCGGCAGCGATACAACGCCAGCGGCCAGGGCGGGAGTCAACAGCCGCCCCATGCTATCGAAGGTGATCGGTCCGGTCCCCAGGCTATACGGGGTCCCCACGGTTCCGGCGGCTACGTCGGCGCCCGGAATCGTCACCGCGTAGGTCCACGCGTTCGGCCCCGTTTTTGTGATGGCCACCGTCAGCACGTGAGGAACTCCCAGAGAGTCCACCACTTCCAGCGGGGTTGAAAACGTGCCCGTAGGTTCGCCCACCACCCCGCTGGAGTTCACGTTCACATTGAGCGCGAAAGCGGTCGTCGCGCGCGGGGCTCGAATGGTCCCGACCGGGACCACAAGGTTGCTGATCGCGGTATTGGTGTCCACGCTCCCGTTGACCTCCGGCCAGCCCTGGACGAACTCTCCGGTGGGCGCCAACAGATTGCCCGCGGCGTCCGTCTTGAAGTTCCCGGCGCGGCTGAACAACATGCTGCCGTTGGCGTCGCGGAGCACGAAGAACCCGTCGCCCTGTATGGCGGCGTCCAGGTTTCCCGATGTCGATTGCACCGAGCCCTGCGTGAATTGGCGGACGGTGTAGGGGCGGGTGACTCCGACGCCCACCTGCGTCTCGCCGAGGCCCAGCGACTGGGCT
>JBGPMY010000277.1:0-2763 GCA_041487235.1 Dehalococcoidia bacterium | reverse complement strand
GTCTCGGCCATCGGCCACGAAACCGACTACACCATCGCCGACCTCGTAGCGGACGTCAGGGCGCCCACTCCATCCGCTGCAGCGGAAACCGTGACGCCGGACTGGCGGGAGGTATCTCGCCACCTGGACGGGATGACGCTGGCAGTTGTGCTGGCGACGAAAGGTCCCGTGCAGCAGGGGCTGACGGGCGTGGAGCGCGCCGGGCATCGGCTGCGCTTGGCCCTGCCTGACCTTTCCCGCCACCACGAACGCATCGGCTCCCTGGTGCGGCATGCCTCCGGCGCGCTGGGCCATGCCCTGGATCAGCGGTCGGAGCGCACCAGCGCCAACGTGTTGCAGCTCCGGTCATTGGACCCCCGGGCGACACTAGCGCGCGGCTACGCCGTCGTTCAGCTGCGTGAGGGGAGGCAAGCGGTCATCAGCGTCCGCCAGGTGAAGGGGCGCGATCGGCTGAACGTTCACGTCCGGGATGGCCACTTTCCAGCGGAGGTCTCGCGCCAGTATGGGTTCTAAGAAGCCCGACGAGGGGTTCGAGGCGCTGTATAGCCGCCTGGAGGCAACTGTCGCCCGGCTGGAGGAGGGCGGGCTCACCC
The DNA here is from genome assembly GCA_041487235.1 of Dehalococcoidia bacterium. Taxonomy (GTDB): domain Bacteria; phylum Chloroflexota; class Dehalococcoidia; order SM23-28-2; family RBG-16-64-32; genus JBGPMY01. The sequence goes on along the minus strand of JBGPMY010000277.1, from coordinate 2,170 downwards.
TCGACGAATCGTTAGCGCTTTACGAGCAGGGGATGAAGCTGGCCCATCGCTGTCAGGAGATCCTCCGCTCGGCCGAGCTGAAGGTGACGAAGCTTCAGGAGACGTTCTCCGAAGAGCTGGGCGCGCTGCGCGAGCGGGGAGAAGATTACTCTTCAGAGTTCGAGCCAGTGGTCTCGCAGGACGAGTTGCCCCTGGAATGAGCGACGAGCGCCCGCTGCGAGTCGATCTGCACAACCATACGTACTACTCGCCGGACAGTATCCTCTCGCCCGAGAGCTTGGTGCGGGAGGCCCGCCGCAGAGGGATCGACTGGGCGGCAGTCACAGACCACAACACGATTGAGGGAGCGCTGGCCGTGCGGGAGTTGGGCGTCGTTCGAGTGATTGTCGGCGAGGAAGTGCGCAGCCGGGATGGTGAGTTGTTGGGCCTCTTCCTGACGCGCGAGGTGCCGCCCGATCTACCCGCCGCCGAGACGACCGAGCTCATCAAGGTCCAGGGCGGTCTCGTCGGAGTGCCTCACCCGTTCGACCACCTGCGCTCCGCGCTGCGGTATGACGTTATGGTGCAACTGATCCAGAAGATCGACTTCATAGAGGCGCTCAACGCACGCATCGTCTTCCCTTCCCACAACAGGAGGGCGTTGGCGCTGGCACGCAAACACGGGCTCGCCGTGTCCGCTGGCAGCGATGCCCACTCGCCCTGGGAGGTCGGTCGGGCTTACGTCGAGATGCACGCCTTCGCAGGGCCGACCGACTTCCTGGAGGCGCTGCGACGCGGACGGCTTGCCGGCAGCTTGTCGAGTCCGCTGGTGCACATGATCAGCCGCTATGCCGTGCTCAGGCGCTGGCTGGGCTGGAGTCCGCCCTGATGCCTGAATCTACGCTCAGGCTCGGTTGGTTCTCGACGGGGCGCGGCGCAACATCTCGCAAACTGCTGGCCGCCGCCCGCGAGGAGATCGCCCGCGGGCGACTGGAGGCGCAGATCGCGGTGGTCTTCTGCAACCGGCAGCCGGGTGAGGACCCGAACACGGACTGCTTTCTGGAAGATGTGCGGGGCTACGGCCTCCCTCTTGTGTGCCTCTCATCCAGCAGATTCCGCCGACAGCGCGGTGGCGAAATCGCTCGCAAGGGCCGCCCGCTTCCGCTCTGGCGACGTGAGTACGACCGCGAGGTGATGCGCCTCCTGGAACCATATCCCTTCGATCTGGGCGTGCTGGCCGGCTACATGCTCATCTTCTGCCAGGAGGTCTGCACGCGCTACGACATTCTCAACCTGCACCCGGCGCTGCCCGGCGGGCCGAAGGGTGTCTGGCAAGACGTAATCTGGCAGCTCATAGAGGAGCGCGCAGAAAGCGCTGGCGTGATGATGCACTTGGCGACGCCAAAGCTGGACGAAGGCCCACCGGTGACCTACTGCACCTTCCCGATCAGAGGAGCCGCGTTCGACCACCTCTGGCGCGAGATCGAAGATCGCAACTTAGCCGACATTCGCGCCTCCGAGGGCGAATCGAACGCGCTCTTCACCGAGATTCGCCGTCATGGCGTCGCTCGGGAGTTGCCCTTCGTCATCGAAACGCTGCGTGCCTTTGCCCAGGGCCGGGTTCGCATCGTGAACAAGCGGGTCGTCGACGCCTCTGGACATCCGATTGAAGGCTTCGACGTCACCGAGGAGATCGAGCGCATCGTAGCGTCGGAGCCGGCGTGATCTTGCGATCATCTTGCCGGAGGCTGCGCTATAATAACCTCCGTCTGTTGCCGGCCTACGGAGGAACGCCATGAAATGCCCATCCTGCCAAAGCTACGTCTCGCTTGCGGACGACTTCTGCCTAAGCTGTGGCGCAGAGCAGCGCGGCTCCCGCCTTCCTGTCAAGCGGGTGGACGCGGCCCCTGCGCTCTGGCGACAGGCCGCGCCGGCCCTGGCCCGCGGCGCGGCGCTGGTCGTCGCCGGCATCGCCGCAGAGTGGCTGATGCGATCGGTAGCGCAGCGGGCGCTGAGGGGCGCCCTCGTCAGCGGGAGGCCGGGGCCCAAGCGCAAGGCGATCGCCTCGCGAAATCCTGAGTCTTTGCCGGAAGGCGTTGTCGCCGTCAGCGAGACAGTTGTCCTGCGCCGGGTGGTCCTGCGGCGCTGACCTTGCCGGAGCAGCCGCCTCCGCGCACGGGCGCGCCTGTGG
>JBGPMY010000276.1:0-2770 GCA_041487235.1 Dehalococcoidia bacterium | reverse complement strand
CTATCTGTTCGCCGGTCTCGCAGATCGCCTGCTCCGCGCGGGCCATTAGAGCGCGGTCGGCGTCCGTGAGTTCGCCCGGCTGTGGGATAGCGCGGTCGAAGTTGCGATAGGCGAAGGTCAGCACGCGGTTTACCAGGTTACCCCAGGTGGCGACCAGCTCATCGTTGTTGCGCCGCACGAAGTCCGCCCAGGTGAAGTCTGAGTCGGATGTCTCGGGCATCGTCGCCGCCAGGTAGTAGCGGAGCGGGTCCGGATCGTAGCGCGAGAGGAAGTCCGGCACCCAGACGGCCAGACGACGGCTGGTGGAGGCCTTGCTGCCGCGGATCGTCTGGAACTGGTTGGCGGGCACGTCGAAGGGGAGGTTGTACTCCTCGCCCGTGGCCTCGCTGTAGCCCATCAGCTGCGCCGGCCAGCTGAGGGTGTGGAACCAGATGTTGTCCTTGCCGATGAAGTAGTACGTCTTGCACTGCGGGTCCTGCCAGAAGTCGCGCCAGCGCTCCGGCTGCTCGCCTCGCTGCGCCCACTCCTTGGCGGCCGACAGGTAGCCGACGACGTTCTCGAACCAGACGTAGATGCGCTTGTCGTCGAAGCCGGGAACGGGCACCGGTATGCCCCACTCCAGGTCGCGCGTGATGGCGCGGTCCCGCAGCCCCTGCTCCAGCACACCCAGCGAGAAGTTGAGGACGTTCTTGCGCCAGTGCTCCTTGCCCGACGATAGCCAGTCCTTCACGCGCTGGTTGTAGGCGCTAAGCCGCAGGAAGAAGTGCTCCGAGTCGCGTAGCTCCGGAGTAGAGCCATCGAACGTGCAGCGGCGGTCCTTAAGGTCCACCGGGTCCAGGACGTTGCCGCAGTTGTCGCACTGGTCGCCGCGGGCGTTGGGGTCGCCGCAGATGGGGCAGGTGCCTTCCACGTAGCGGTCCAGCAGGAAGCGCTTCTCCACTGTGCAGTACGGCAGCATCATGCTGCCCTGGTAGATGTCGCCCTTCTCCAGCAGCCGCAGGAAGATATCGTGCACCACCTGCCGGTGGTTGTCGGTGCCCGTGGTGGTGTACAGGTCCCAGCTGATCCCCAGGCGCTGCCACGACTCCACGAATTCCTGGTGGAACTGCGAGGCCACCTCCGCCGGCGACCGGCCTTCCTGCTCGGCGCGGACGGTGATCGGCGTGCCGTGCTGGTCGCTGCCGGAGACCATCAGCACCTCGTTGCCGGCGGCGCGATGGTAGCGGGCGAAGATATCGGCGGGCAGGTATGCGCCGACGATCTGCCCCACGTGCAGCGATCCGTTGCTGTAGGGCCAGGCGACGCCCAGGAATATCTTCTCGGCCATATCCGAGAGGATTGTAGCATTGGAGCGGAGCGTCGGGCACCGCCAGACGTAGGGGCGAAGCATGCTTCGCCCCTACAGCGCTTCAGGGGCTGCTTTTCCCGGCGCTCGAAACTTCCACCCACAGCCGGTAGACGTCCCTGTGCGCGAGACCCGTCTCCTGCGAGACCTGTCGCACGGCGTCCCGACCTGTGATCCCCTGCGCCTTGAACCGGCGCAGCGCTCGCCGGGCATCGTCCTCCGATCCCTCGGGCCGTTGCTCTCCTGCGCCCTCGATCACGAGCGTGAACTCCCCGCGCGGTTCGCCGAAGCGCTCTAACGCCTGCGAGATCGTGCCGCGGAACGTCTCCTCGAACGCCTTCGTCAGCTCGCGGCAGACGGCGATGCGACGGTCGCCCCAGGCCAGAATCATATCGCTGAGCGTGCGGCGCAGCCGGTGCGGCGACTCAAAGGCGACGATCGTCTGCGGCTGGCGGGCCAGCGAATCGAGTCGCTTGCGGCGGTCGCCGGCGCGACGGGGCAGAAAGCCCGCGAACGTGAACTCGCGCGCCGGCAGGCCGGACACCGTCAGCGCTGCCACAACGGCGGACGCGCCGGGAATCGGCGCGACATCGTGGCCGGCGGCCAGCGCCGCGACCACCAGCTCGTAGCCGGGGTCGCTGACGCCGGGCGTTCCGGCCTCCGAGACCAACGCTACGTCACCCTTCTCCAGCGCGGCCAGGAGCTGCGGTGTCCGACCCCGCATGTTGTGCTCGTTGTAGCTGAGCAGCCGCTGCCTGATCTGGTAGTGCGCCAGCAGCTTGCGAGTCGTGCGCGTGTCTTCGGCGGCGATCAGCGAGACCTCTCGCAGGATGCGCAGGGCGCGCAGCGTGACGTCCTCCAGGTTGCCGATGGGCGTGGCGACCATGTATAGAGTGCCCATTAGTCGAACTCGCTCACTCGCCGTAGCATATCATTTGTGGAAATGTGTATACTTCTTCGCCAAAAAATGGCCGCGGAGGGCGTTGACCGGCGACTGGCGCGATTGGTATATTGATTGAAAACCCTGCGGGCGGACGTTCGCCCGCCGGCGGCCAATACTGAGGCGAGGCATCATGAGTTTGGCAGCGTACAAAGAACTCCGACCCGCCTACGGGTTTGACGAAGTGGCCATCGTTCCCGGCGCTATCACCGTCAATCCCGAGCTGATCGATGTCCACTTCAGCATAGGCGAATTCAACTTTGCCTTCCCCATTGTAGCGGCCGCCCTCGACGCGGTCGTGGACGCCCGGTTCGCGGTGGAGGTGGGCCAGCGCGGCGGACTGGCGGTGCTGAACCTCGAGGGGCTGCAGTGCCGCTACGACGACGTCGGCGCCGCCATCACCGAGATCGTCAACGCTTCGCAGGAAGAGTCGGCGTCGGTGATCCAGCGCCTGACGGAGCCGCCCGTCAAGGAAGAGCTGATCG
>JBGPMY010000275.1:0-2778 GCA_041487235.1 Dehalococcoidia bacterium | reverse complement strand
GGCGTGGCGCACTCTCGGTAGAAGGCGGCGAAACGGCGCGCCTCCTCCGCCTCGGCGGACCAGCCCAGAAGCACGCGGGCCACCGTCTCCGTGTAGATCTCCCAGTCCTGGTCCAGGAGGGCGCGCAGCGTCTGCGTTCTGGGCGCTCCTGAGACGTCTGCCCGCCGCGCCCAGGTGCACCAGAGGATGAGGTGGGAAACCCGCTCGGGATGGCGCGCAGCGTAGGCGATGGCCGTCATGCCGGAGTCCGCGGAGGCAAATAGAGCGAATCGCTCCATGCCCAGCGGGTCGACAACCGCTTCCAGGTCCCGCATTTGCGCCTCCAGCGAGAAGTCCGTCACGTCCCGATCCGAGAGGCCGAACCCGCGGGCATCGTAGCGAATCAGCCTTCGCCTACCGGCCAGGCGCTGATACCAGCGGCGGCACTCCGGAATCTGCCACTCCAGTTGCACGTGGCTGAACGGCACGTTCGGCACGTGCACGAAGGGATCGCCTTCCCCCAGCGTCCAGAAGGCGATGCTGACCCCGTCGCTGGTCTTGGCATACTGGATGCGCGGCTCCATGACGCGACTATTCTACGCCATCGGCGCGCTCGCCGCGCACCGGCCTGTGTGCTAGGATGGCCCCTGCCCAGATGCCTGTGCGAAAGGTGGCAGATGTGGAACCCGTCAACCTGATCGAGTACGAGGAGCTGGCGCGACAGAAGCTGCCGCAGCCGGCTTACGACTTCATCGCCGGGGGCGCCGAAGACGAGGTCACGCTCGCCGCCAATCGCGCCGCCTTCCAGCGTATACAGCTGCGGCCGCGCGTGCTCATCGATGTCTCCAACGTGGACCTCTCGACCACCGTCCTGGGCCAGCCGGTGGACTTCCCGGTACTGCTGGCCCCAGTGGCCCTGCAGCGGCTGGCGCACCCCGACGGCGAGCTGGCCGTGGCGCGGGCGGCGAAGGCGGCGGCCATCATCCAGGTCCTGAGCACGATGTCCAGCTGCACCATCGAGGAGGTGGCCGCCGCGGCGGATGGCCCCAAGTGGTTCCAGCTCTACTGCTACCGCGACAAAGAGGTGACGAAGCGCCTTGTGCAGCGCGCCGGAGCCAGCGGCTACCGGGCGCTGTGCCTGACGGTGGACGTGCCGCGCCTGGGCAACCGCGAGCGGGACCTGCGCCACCAACGCATCTTCCCGCCGGACGTTATCCCCAGGAACTTCGTGCACGAAGTGGACCTCAGCGCCATCTCTCCAGGGGACCAGGGCGCGGCGATCGCGGCGTGGGCGGCGCCTCTCCTCGATCCTTCGCTGACCTGGCGCGACGTCGACTGGCTGCGCTCCATCACCTCCATGCCAGTGCTGCTGAAGGGCATCCTGACCGCAGAGGACGCGCGCCTGGCCGTCGAGCACGGCGCCGCCGCTATCGTCGTCTCCAACCACGGGGGACGCCAGCTGGACGGCGCGCCCGCCACCATTGAGGCGCTACCCGAGATCGTGGCGGCCGTTCAAGGCCGGGTGGAGGTGCTGGTGGACGGTGGTATCCGGCGAGGCACAGATGTGCTGAAGGCGCTGGCGCTGGGCGCGCAGGCCGTCCTCATCGGCCGGCCCTACGTCTGGGGGCTGGCGGCAGAAGGCGAGGCCGGAGTCAGCCGTGTGATTGCGCTGCTGAGAGCGGAGCTGGAGCTGGCGATGGCCCTGGTGGGCTGCACCTCGACCTCGATAGCAGAGATAGGGCCGGGCCTGATCAGGCGAGACGCCTAGGCGCCGCGGCGGAGGAAGCGTACGTGCTTGCGTGTTCTGGTAGCTTTGACGTCCGCCGGCACGATGCTGATAGAGCCGTCTGTCTCCAGAACAGCCATGCGCACGTCCTTCGGTTCGGCGACGCCGTGCTCGCGGATCGCCATCAATACGTCGTCCTCATCGAGCCGTTCGCGGCGCAGGTTGTCCTGGACGAACTTGCCGTCGTTGATCAGCAGCGTCGGCGAGCCCTCGACGGCCCTGCGCAGGAGTGGAACCCGGTCCCGGGCCAGGGCCACGCCGTAGTTGACCGCGATCAGCACGGCGGCGGCGATGAGGCCGCCGGTGACGGAGGTGTCCGGCCCCACCATGGCGTTCTGCACGGCGTTGGCGATGAGCAGGATCACCACCAGGTCGAACGGCGTCATCTGGCCCAGCTCCCGCTTGCCCGCCAGGCGCAGCCCTAGTAGGAGCGCCGCGTAGACGATAACCGTCCGCGCCACGATGCTCCACCCGCTGATATCCAGACTGAACATACTCCCCGCCTTGACCCTCTGACCCCTTGACCCCTTGACCCCTTGACCCGTTCCTATCTCTCCGGCCAGTCCCCCTCGAACACGAACTCGGCACCCCCGCTCAAGTAGACATCGCCCGAGCCGTCCCATTCCACGGTGAGAATCCCGCCGGGTTGTGTTATGTCAACTCTGTCCCCTACCCAGCCGTGTAGTCGCGCGGCCACTATCGCCGCGCAGCAGCCGCTGCCGCAGGCCAGCGTCTCGCCCACGCCGCGCTCCCACACCCGAACGTCCATCCGGTCGCGCGACTGCACGTGCGCGACGCCGAAGTTCACCCGCTGCGGGAAGGCGGCGTGACGCTCTATCTTGGGGCCGATTTCCTCCAGCTGGTAGCGCTCCACGGGCTGATCGACGAAGAGGACGGCGTGCGGGTTGCCCATCGATAGGCAGCTCACGTGTAGCCGCTGACCGTCGACGTCAAGGGGGAGGTCCAGGACCGGCTGCATCTCGGCGATGACGGGCACCTCGTGCGGCGCGAAT
>JBGPMY010000274.1:0-2815 GCA_041487235.1 Dehalococcoidia bacterium | reverse complement strand
TGCCGGGCCTCATGTTCGCCACCATATCGCTGTGCTACACCTCCATCGCCCGTTCCATAAGCACGCTGAACTACTTCTTCGCGGCCTTCATCACTCCCCAGTTCTGGCTGGCCGGCGTCTTCTTCCCCTTGGACCGTCTGCCGCAGTGGGTCCAGACCGTGGCCTGGTTTACGCCGGCCTACCACGTGGTCAACGTCTACCGGGGGCTGATAGGGGGAGAGCCGCGCTGGAGCCACCTGGGCGACCTTGCCTGGATGCTGGTGGTGACGGGGTTGTTCTACTGCGTTGCCGTCTACGCCATGAGACGCAGACTGGTCAAGTAGAGCGTCGTCACGCAGCATCTTGCAGGCCGCCAACAAATGGGAGACCACACCATGAATGGTGTGGCATCGATTCTTGAGCCATGCCGCAGCCTTCAGGCTGCGGTGGCGCTCCCTCGCATACTCGCGCCCGATCTGGCGAACTGCGGTACAGTATCGATATGAAGCCCGTCATCGCCGTGCCCCACTGGCGCGCGCCCACCTGGGAGCGAACGAAGCACTACTACGACTCGCTGCAGGCGGCCGGCGCCGAGTACGTCATCGTCGAAGCCGCGGAGCTGCCGCCGGAGGCGGGCGGGCTGCTGCTGACCGGCGGCGCGGACGTGGACCCCAAGCGCTACGGCCAGAAGCGTAGCCCCAAGACGGACCGACCCAACAAGGATCGCGACGAGCACGAGCTGGGGCTGCTGCGGCAGGCGCTGGAGCGCGATGTGCCGGTGCTGTGCATCTGTCGCGCGCACCAACTGCTAAACGTCGCCATGGGCGGCTCGTTGCTGCAGAACATCGAGGGCGACGGCCACCGATGGCATGACGACGGCGAGTCCGGCTGGCACGAGGTGAGGGTGGATGGTGGCAGCCGGCTGGCGGCGCTGTACGGCGCCGGCGCTGTCATGAAGGTGAACTCCCGGCATCACCAGGGGGTAACGCCGGACAGGCTGGCGCCAACGCTGCGGGCGGCCGCTCTCTCCGCGGACGGGTTCGTGGAGTGCGTGGAGAGCGCTGCCAACGGCTGGGTGATGGGCGTCCAGTGGCACCCGGAGCGGCCGGAGATGCGCCCGCAGTCGAACGCGCTGTTCGAGGCGTTCGTCCGCGCCTGTGCCGGCGGGCGTTAGCCTTTCAGCGCCAGCGGCGAAGTGCTATTCTTGGCGCGAGGTCATGCAGCAGCAGATCCAGTTCGTGTCAGCGCCAGACAGAGTATCCCTGGCCGTCGCCACCATGGGCGCCGGCCCGCCCCTGATCATCATCCCCGGCTGGATCAGCCACCTGGAGTTGGATTGGCTGCTCCCGGCCAATCGGGACCTCTTCGGACGCTTGGCCGAGAACCACCTGCTGGTTCGCTACGACAAGCGCGGCACGGGACTGTCCGATCGCAACGTGACCGACTACTCGCCGGAGGCGAACCTGCGAGACCTGGAGGCGATCATCGATGCGCTGGGACTCCGTGGGGTGGCCTTGCTGGGGTACTCGCAGGGCGGGCCCATGGCCATCGCCTACGCCGTGGAGCACCCGGAGAACGTCTCCCAGCTGATCCTGTACGGCTCCTACCATGACGGCGCGACGGCACAGTTCCGTAATCTGATTGAGGCGCTCGTCTCTCTCATCCGGGCGGACTGGGGCGGCTACGGCGGCACCGCCATGATGGAGATGTTCGTGCCGGGCTTACCGCTCGAGGCGCGCGCTGGCTTCGCCGAGTTCCAGCGCCAGGCCGCCAGCGCCGAGGGGGCGATAGCCACCCTGACAAGCGGCTTCGACTTCCGCGTGACGGAACTCCTGCCTGAGGTCAAGACGCCCACGCTCGTCCTGCACAGAAGGGGCGATAAGGTCTGCCCGTTCCAGCAGGGGCGAGAGATGGCGGCCCGCATCCCGGGTGCCCGCTTCGTGCCGCTGGAGGGCGATATCCACGTTATCGCCCTGGGCGACATCGAGCCGCTGCTGGGCGCCATCGAGGAGTTCCTTTCGGGGGCCGAAGGGGCGCGCGCGGCCCCCAGGGTGACCGACGGGCTGCAGACGATTCTGTTCACGGACATGGAGAGCTCCACCGCCCTGACGCAGCGCCTGGGCGACGCGGCGGCTCAGGAGCTGCTCCGGGAGCACAACGCCGCCGTCCGAAACGGCCTCAGCATGATGGGCGGCACGGAGATCAAGCACACCGGCGACGGCATCATGGCGTCCTTCCCCTCCGCCTCGCGGGCTATCACCTGCGCCATCTCCATCCAGGCTGCGGTGGCCGCGCGCAACGCGGCGTCCCCGGACAACCCCATCGGCGTGCGCATCGGCCTGAACGCGGGCGAGCCGGTGGCGGAGGACAAGGACCTGTTCGGCACGGCAGTGCAACTGGCCCGCCGCATCTGCGATCAGGCAGAGCCCGGCCAGGTCCTGGTGTCGGACGTGGTGAGGCAGCTGACGGCGGGCAAGGGGTTCGCGTTCACGGATCGCGGCGACGCCGAGCTGAAGGGCTTCTCGGAGCGCATCCGCCTGTTCGAAGCATCCGCGCAGCAGTAGCCCGCCTTCAACGCAGGCATCGAATCTTAGTGAAGTTGAACCCGTTTTCGGGTATCATGTGGACGTGACCGTACATCCCCTCGTGGCGGGAGGCCCGCCTGCCCTGCCCGACCGGCAGGCGGGCGGACGGGCAGGCCTGCCGGCCCTGCCCGGGCAGGGTCAACGGCCCTCCACCCACGAACGTGATCGCGCCGCACCAGCTGCAGGCAGCCGCACTTTCCGGGAGTTCCCATGGTCTTAGACCAGTTCTCGCTGGGCAACATGCGCCCGAT
>JBGPMY010000273.1:0-2826 GCA_041487235.1 Dehalococcoidia bacterium | reverse complement strand
AGGCTGCCGTCCGGCGCCTCGTCGATGCGGTCCATGCGCCCGAACAGCGTGACCCCCGGCGCCACCTCCACCTGGAAGTACGCCTCCACCATGAACGGCGCCGCCTGGAGGTCATGCTGACGAGCGAAGGCCCCCAGCTGCGCGACGGCGCTTTCCCGCAGGACGTCGACTCCGGGCATGCGCCGGTAGCGCGGCGAAAGGGCGTCCCAGCCGTCGCAGAGCATCTGGACGAGCCTCTCCGCGGTCCGTTCTTCCTGCTGGACTTTCGAGAAGAAGTCGCAGAGAACACGGTGCACCAGCGAGCCGGCCGTGTCTCCCGGCCGCAGTCTGGCGGGGACGCGATCGACGTATTGATAGCGGTAGCGGAGACGGCAGGTATCGAAGACGCGGAAGCGCAGCGGCGAAAAGCGAGGCATGCCTGCCCCAATTGTACCTTTGTGGAAAACGCTGCACTTGAGCTTGGCCAAGCCACTGTGCTGTGGTAATCTTGCTGCGAAAGCCTTAAGCTAGATAGTTAGAGCCTGTAAGTAAGGAGCACGGACTCTGTCGTGAGCGTAGGCAGAAACCCAGCTCTGCGAATCCAGGAAACGCGCGCCAGCGCGCGGGCCTTGCTGCATAAGACCGCCGCAAACCTGCGATCCGCTCTCAACCCGCTGCTAACCTGGCGTCCAGGCGCCAAAGACCTGGCCGAGCTCCTTCTCATCGCCGCCGCTCTTCCCCTGTACTACCTCGTTCGCGGTCAGGCTCAAGAGCGAATCCCGGAAGCGATCGCTCGCGGCGTTGACATAGCGAATTTCGAGAAGAGCCTGGGTATCTTCTGGGAGGTTCAGCTTCAAAGCTGGATACTGTCCTACGACTGGCTGGTGAGCGCCCTCAACGCCTTCTACCTGTACGGTCACATGCCCATAATCGGCGCCCTCGCCATCTGGATGTACTTCTGGCATCGGCCGCAGTACCTTCTTATGCGCAACGCCTTCCTCCTCTCCGGCGCCATAGGTCTGGTCATCTTCCTGAACTTCCCCACGGCGCCGCCGCGCCTCCTGCCGGGCCATCTGGGCTTCGGCTTCGTGGATACCATCTTGCAGGAGTACAACACCGGTAGGCCGGACACGCCGTCCTTCTTCGTGAACGAATACGCCGCCATGCCTAGCCTGCACGTTGGCTGGAACCTCCTGGTCGGCGTCACCCTCTGGCTGGCCAGCAGGAACATCTTCGTGCGCGCCTTCGCTATCCTGATGCCTCTCGCGATGTTCGTAGACATAGTGCTGACCGCCAACCACTACATCGTGGACGCCTTCGCCGGCTTCGGGGTCATGTTCCTCGGCCTGGCTATCGCCTTCGCGGGCAGGTGGTTGGTCCTGCGCGTCTTCTCGGCCTCCAGCAAGGCAGCGCGCAATAAGGGATGGCTCAGCTGGCTGTATTGGCTCTGCGGCGTGCCAGAGCCCGCGCCGAAACAGCAAGGCGCAGCGAGGCAGCCAGCATAGTCCGCCAGCGCCGCCCCAAGACCCAGCCCCGATCTACCCGGAGAGAGACAGATGCAGGTTAAGAATCTCCTGCGCACGGTCCCGCGCATGCTCTTCTCCAACGCCCCTCTGGACGCGCAGCTCATCGTCACGCGGCGCTGCAACCTCAGCTGCGGCTACTGCTCCGAATACGACAGCACCTCTGAGCCCGTGCCCGTCGAAGACCTCAAGCGTCGGATCGATGCCCTGCACCGGCTGGGCGCCGCCAACATCACTCTGCTGGGCGGCGAGCCGCTCATGCACCCGGATGTGGCGGAGATCGTCGTCTACGCCGGGCGTAAGTCCAACGTAAGCCTGGTGACCAACGGCTTCCTCCTCCGCAGCCACGTAATCGAGTCGCTCAACCAAGCCGGGCTCAACAACCTCACCGTCAGCGTCGACACCCTGCACGCCGACCCCACGCGCTACATCCAGAAATCGTTGCGATCCCTGCGCACGAGGCTGGAGCGCCTGAAAGCGCTGGCCCGCTTCGATGTGCACGTGACGGCCGTCCTCTGCGAGTCGTCCAAAGACGGCTTCCGCGAGCTTGTGGAGGAGATCAAGAAGTTCGGCTTCCGCATGTCCCTGAACCTCATCCATAACGCCAAAGGCTATGTCACGATTGAAGGGCAGCCGTACCTCGACCTGTACGACGAGTTTTACCAGAAGGGCGAGCCCTTCACGTACCTGGACTACGAGTACGGTAAGAAACTCCTTCAGGGGGAGCGACCGGCCTGGAAGTGCCGCGCCGGCGCCCGCTACCTATACGTGGACGAGCACGGCAAGGTGCAGCTCTGCGCCTCTCAGCCCGGGCGTCTGGGCAAACCGATCGAGGAGTACGCGGCGGCGGACCTGAACGAGCAGGCGCGTTCGTACAAGGGCTGCGAAGAGGGTTGCTCCGTCGGCTGCGCCTACCGCTGCTCGCTGCTGGACAACGACAAGCCTCAGTTCATCCGGGCGGTGCTCAAGGGCTACATCAAGGGGTCGATGTTGAACAACGGCAACCGCCGCGAAGTCCGGCCCGTGGCTATCGCGCCCGCCCTCGGCGACGACTAGCTGCCGGTAAGGACGACGCGAGCCCCGTCACCACACCTATGGCCGAATCGACTCGGCGTGCCCTTTCGCGCCGGGCCGCCACCCCTACTCCGCCCAGATGGCGCCCTCGATGTGCTGCAAGGAGAGCAGCCGCCCATCCAGAGCGAGGTCGACGGCGATGACGTCGATGCGCCGCTGCGGCGGCAGGTCATCGCGTTCCTGCCCGTACGCCTCGGCAAGGCCGACGAGCCGCCGCTGCTTGGCGGCCGTTAGCGATTCCGCCGCCGTT
>JBGPMY010000272.1:0-2832 GCA_041487235.1 Dehalococcoidia bacterium | reverse complement strand
TGCCAAGCTAGCACGTGGCGATGACAATTGTCAAGGATTTTATTCTGCGAATTATTCCACTGGCCCCTAGATCAGGTTGCGCTCGATCAGCTCCTCCGCGATCTGGATGGCGTTTAGAGCGGCGCCCTTGCGCAGATTATCGCTCACCAGCCAGAAGGCGATGCCGTTGGGGTGGGAGACGTCCTGCCGGATGCGCCCGATGTGGGTGTCGTCCTTCCCGGCAACGGACCAGGGCGTGGGGTACATGTTGACGGACGGTTCGTCCTGGACTGTGATTCCGGGCGCCTCGTGCACGATGTCGTAGAAGTCTTCCGGCGTTATGGGCCGGCTGAACTGCACGTGCACCGCCTCCGAGTGCCCCACGTAGACGGGCACCCGCACGCAGGTGGCGGAGATCGCCAAATCCGGCTCGTGCATGATCTTGCGCGTCTCGTTGATGATCTTCCACTCTTCCTTGGTGTAGCCGCTGCCCAGGAAGACGTCCACCTGCGGCAGCAGGTTGAAGGCGATCTGGTGCGGGTAGACGTGCGCCTGGGTGGTATTGCCGTCCAGCACCTGGCGCGTCTGGTCCGTCAGCTCCTGCACGGCGGCGGCGCCGGTCCCAGAGACCGACTGGTAGGTATCGACGATGATGCGGTCTATGCGGTTCACCTTGTGCACGGGCCAGAGCGTTTGGCACAGAGGTGTGGTGGGGCAGTTGGGGATAGAGATGATCCCCTTGTGCCCCTGCAGGTCGTTGGCGTTGACCTCGGGCACCACCAGCGGCACGTCCGGCTCCATGCGCCAGGCAGAGCTATCGTCGATGACGACGGCGCCCGCCTTCACCGCGTACGGTACCAGCGTCCTGGACACCTCGGTCGTGGCGGAGAAGAAAGTCAGATCGACGCCGCGGAACGACTTGGTCGTCGCCTCCTCGACCTCCATCTCCCACTCGCCGACGGTGATCTTGCGCCCCACGGAGCGCGGCGAGGCGAGCAGGCGCAGCCCCTTGATGGGGAAGCTTCGTTGCACCGCGATCTTCAGGAACTCTTGACCTACCAGGCCTGTCGCGCCGACGACCGCCACGTTGTATAGCTTGGACATCCCACAGCCCCTGTGTGCTCTACCCCTCTTGCTATGTAGCGACATGGTAGCGGATTGGCGGAGGGCGGGCAACGGGGGAACGCCTGCCGACCGACGACTCGCGATGCCCACAGAAGGCCAGGCTTCAGAATCGCGAAACGAGAGGTGGGCGCAGCGAGCGGGCGCAGCAAGCGGGCGCAGCAAGCGGCGCCCCTACGGGGCCCGCAGGAGTACTCGCGTGTCCACCACCACGCAGCCCTGACCGGGCGGCAGCACCTTCACCGGATTGAGGTCCATCTCGGCGATCTCCGGCACGTCCTCCACCAGGCGGGACACCCGCAGCAGGAGCTCCTCCAGCGCCGCGATGTCTCCGGGGGCGGCGCCGCGCCAGCCTTCTAGCAGCGGGTAGCTCTTCACGGAGCGCACCATCTCGCGGGCGTCCACGTCCGTCAGCGGGTGGATGCGGAAGACGACGTCCTTCAGCAGCTCGACGAAGGTGCCGCCCAGGCCGAACATCATCAGCGGGCCGAACGAGGGGTCCTGTGTGACGCCCACGATCGCCTCCACGCCCGGCGGCGCCATCTCCTGCACGAGGACGCCGTCCATCTCACGCAGCCGTTGCAGCGCGTCCAGCCGGCCCCGGATGGTCGCGAAGGCGCGGCGCGCTTCTGTCGCCGACTTGACGTCCAGGATGACGCCTCCGATGTCCGCCTTGTGGGTGATCGTGCGGGACGCCAGCTTCACCGCCACCGGGAAGCCGATGAGACGCGACGCCTGCGCCGCTTCCTCCGCTGTTCGGGCCAGGCTGACGCGGGCGGAACGGATTCCGTAGCAGGCCAGAAGCTCGACGCAGTCGGTCGCCGGCAGCCAGATGGGCGCGGCCTCGCCGCCGCGCGCAAGTGCCCCTTCGATGATGGCGCGCCCCCGCTCCGACTCGACAGGCAGCTTGGGGATCGTGCCTAGCGGGCGTTTGCGCCACTCGGCGTGCTCGCAGACTTTGGCCAGCGCTATCGCCGCCGCCTCCGGAAAGGCGAAGGATGGTATCACGAACCGGCCTGCCGCGCTGAGCTCAGGGGGCGCGCCCTTGGCGCTCATAAAGCAGGCCAGTAGCGTCTTCTGGCCGCCGAACTCGCCGGCCGCGTCTCGGATCGCTGCCGCCACCTTCTCCGCCTGCGTGACCAAGGGCGGAATGAAGATCACGATGACGGAGTCGATGGCGCTATCCCGCAACAGGATGCGCAGCGCCTTCGCGTACTGTCCGGCCGTGGCGGAGGCGATCATGTCTACCGGGTTGGACAGGCTGGCTTCCGGGGGCAGGAACCGGCGCAGGTCGGCCGTGGTCTCGTCGCTGAGGGGAGGGACCAGCAGGCCGTAGCTCTCGCAGGCGTCCGCCGCCAGGATGCCGGGGCCTCCGGCGTTGGTCAGGATCGCTACGCGGGGGCCGTTGGGCACCGGCTGGTGGGCCAGCAGGTTGGCCACGTCGAACAGCTGCTCCAGGGTATCGGTGCGGATGACGCCGGCCTGCTTGAAGAGGGCGTCAGAGGCCACGTCCAGACTCGCCAGGGCGCCGGTGTGGGAGGCCGCCGCCCGCGATCCCGCCGCGGTTCGGCCGCTCTTCACGGCGACGATGGGCTTGTGGGCGGAGATGCGCCGCGCCAGGCGGGCGAACTTCTTGGGGTTGCCGAAGGACTCCAGGTACAGCAGGATCACGTCCGTGGAGGGATCCTGCTCCCAGTACTGGATCAGGTCGTTGCCCGAGACGTCCGCCTT
>JBGPMY010000271.1:0-2922 GCA_041487235.1 Dehalococcoidia bacterium | reverse complement strand
CTGATCTGGAACAGGCTGTCCTGGATAGTCCCCGCCAGCGGGATGACAGCTATCAGGAGGATGGTCACGATCGCGGGCGCGGCCAGCAGAAGCCCGAGCCGAGCGTCGTCGCGCTCCTGCGCGCTCCGTCGTCCCCTGACGCCCAACAGGCCAGCTACCGCCAATCGTCCCGCCAGTCGCCCTGTCGTTGCCATCACCCATCCTCCCTGGGGAAGGTAGGATTCCCGCTACCCTTTCTTGATGATCTGGCGCATCTTGTCGGCCATCTGCTTGATCGCCTGGTCGGGCGTGAGCTGCCGCGCCATCGCCTGCCCGAAGGCGGGCTGGATGGCCTCGGACGACATCTCCGGGTAGAACGGGGTCACCGGACGCGGCTTCAGGTTCTCGAAGGATGCCTGCGCCGCCTTCGCGTACGGATACTTCTTCTGGATGTCGGGGTCGTCGAAGACCGCCGGCCGGGCGGGGAGGAAGCCGCCATCGAGGAAGCGCATCCGCTGGTGGTCCTGGCCGGTGAGGATCTTGACGGCCTCCAGCGCCTCCTTTTGCTTCGTGGAGAACTTGGAGACGCCGAGGTTCCAGTCGCCAAGGCAGCCTGCCCCAGGCTTCGCGCCGTCCTTGGAAGGGAGCGGAGCGACGTCCCACTGCCCCTGCTTGACGGCGGAGTCCTCCTTGTACAGGTCCGAGACCTGGGAGAACCAGAGCCGGATCATCGCCGCCTTGCCGCCGCGGAAGAGGTTCATCACGTCCGCGCCGAGCTTGAACTGCAGGGCGGCCTCCGGGATGATCTTGTCCTTGTAGACAAAGTCGAGGATCTTCTGCATCCCGTCGACGCCGGCGGTGCCCTTGTCCACCACCACGTCCAGCTTGTCATCAACCAGGTCTCCGCCGTAGCCCCAGAGGTACTCCATCCAGTTGATGATCCCGCCCTCGGACTGGGGCAACTGCATGGCGAAGCCGCTCATCTCGGAGGTCTGCAGCTTCAGGGCCGTGTCGCGCAGCTCATCGTAGGTTTTTGGCGGCTTCAGCCCTTTGGCATCGAAGAGGTCCTTGCGGTAGTAGAGGCCTGGGCCATTGTTGAACCAGGGGACGCCCCATAGCTTGCCCTCATAGGTCGCGCCGTGCAGGGTCCCCTGGAAGAACTTCGCTTGCTCTTCCTTGGGCAGGATCTCGTCCACCGGGATCGTCCAGCCGGCGGCCGCGAACTCCGGCACGTAGGGCACGTCCATCGAGACGATATCGACGCTGGAGTCCTTGGCGCCTGCGACGGTCACGAACTTGTCGTGCAGATCCTGCGTCACCGCGCCCTGTTCCTGGTAGTCGATCTGGATACTCTTGTTCGCCTTGTTGAAGGCCTCGACCTGCTTCGGTGTGTAGCCGGTCGTGTCGCGGCCAGCGAACCAGACCACTGTCGTCGCGGATCCGGTGCTCTGGACCGCCGGCGCGGTGGCCGCGCCGCTCGCAACCGGCGCGCCGCCCGCCGCTGGCTTGGTCGCCGCCGGCGCCGGGGCCGTCGCCCCACCACCGCCGGTGGCACCGCCGCCGCTTGTGCCACCACCGCTGCAGGCGGCCAGCACCCCAACGCCGGCCGTCATCGCCAGCCCCATCAACAGTCTGCGCCGGGTGAGCCGTGCGCCCTGCCATCGGAGATCGTCGCTCACCGTCCTCACTCCTTCTGTGCGGGCTGTTCGCCAGCCGCCATCTCGACATCCACCATCGGTCGTCTCGCCTGTTGCGTGGGCCCGGGACCGAGCACCGGGAAGGCCAAAGCGACGACGGGCTCGGGATCGGCCACCACCCCGTGACCAGAGGTACCATCTTGCCGGGCCGCGA
Organism: Dehalococcoidia bacterium; assembly: GCA_041487235.1. Lineage (GTDB taxonomy): Bacteria > Chloroflexota > Dehalococcoidia > SM23-28-2 > RBG-16-64-32 > JBGPMY01. The sequence continues at coordinate 1,092 of JBGPMY010000271.1, read as the reverse complement.
CGCCCGAGAACGACGGGTTACTCTAGCTCGCAATCTAATGCGGTGGGCGGCTCCGGTCAAGCATATGAGCCACTCTGCACGTGTGTGCGAGCCGGGGCTATTGACGGGGACGGCCTGGCCTGATCCGGCTGACGTCCGTGCTGCGCACCACCGACGCCCCGTACGACCTCGAGCGCGTCCTGGCACACTTCGACTCCGTCTGGGGAAAGACGAAGTAACCCAGTCGCTTCCTTGGCCTGGAAGAGGTCAGGGGTTCGATTCCCATCAGGTCCACCTGCTCTCAGCAATGAACGCTCTCCGGGGCGTTCTTCCATTCGCGGGATCAGTCGGGGGTCCGCCGGTCACCGCTACGGCGCAGCGGTGACGCTAGCGAGCACCTGATCCAGGCTCATGGCCGCGCCAGCAGCGTAGGCCTCGTCAAACTCGGACGGCGTCAGCTCGCGTTGCAACGCTTCACGAAGACGCAGGTCGTCGGCGTGGTTGCGAGGCGTATCGCGCATCCCGAGCGCCTGGCGCAGGGCCAGACCAGCGGCCATCCAGAGCACGGCTTGCCGCGCTTCGCCCTGCGCGCGGGCGGCACGGGCGAGGGTACCCAGCGCGTCAATCAAGAAACCTTGATCGCCAACCGCTTTCAGCTTCGGGACCCCTTCCCGCAAGAGGAGCGCCACCCGCTCGTGATCGCCGGCCGGCAGCGTCCCGCGAGCGAGCATCGTTGCAGCGATCCCGATGTAGCGGATGTCCCCGAGGCGACGGAAGCGAGCGAGGCTCTCTTCGAGGAGCGGCGATGCTCGATCCGGCTCACCTCCACGGAACAGGATCATCCCACAATGGTACAGCGCGAGCGCAATAACCGCCTCGTCGTCAAGCTCGCGACCCAGGCGGAGGCTCTCTTCGCCGAGCATCAAGGCCTGCTCGAGCGCGTCCTGGTGCCGGCGCACCGACGCAAGCCAGGCGAGCGCTTTGGCCTCGCCGCGGCGATCAGCCAGACTTCGCGCAGCCGCCAGTGCCTCGCCGAGCAGCGCCTCGGCAGGTGCCAGATCACGTTGCATCTGGGCCAACCCGCCCGCCGCTAGCAGCGCCTGCATCTGGATG
>JBGPMY010000270.1:0-2930 GCA_041487235.1 Dehalococcoidia bacterium | reverse complement strand
GGTAAGAGGCGAAGCGGGCGCCCAATACGTCGACGCGCTCATCGGGGACGATCCAGCAGGTCATCCCGTTCGCCGTGTAGCCGGCGACGCGATGCCGGATGACGCCGGCGAAGCGGCGCATGATCCCCTCTTCCTGGAGAGCCTGCGCTTTGGCCAGCAGTTCGTCCTCCGTCATGCCCAACCCGGCGGCGTAGCCAGCGAAGGGCCGGCTAACCAGCGGCAGGTCCTCCTGCAGAACGCGCACGAGGGCGATCTCCTCCGGCGTCAGCTCCCGCCGCGGGCCTCTCGCCTTGTGCGGCCGCTGCGCCTTATTTCCCTCGCCCTCCACTACGTCGTACTCGACGCCGATCTTGTAGAGCTTGAGGTTGGGCAACAGGTGGTACTTCATCGCGCCGGCGCGCTCCGCCAGACCGGCGACGATCGCTTCCAGGTCCTCGCTGCGAGGCATTGCGAGCACGAACCAGAGGTTGTACTGGTGCTCCCGGCCGTAGTTATGGCTGACGCCCGGGTGTGCGCTGATGACCGCCGCCGCTTCCTCCAGGCGCTCCGCCGGCACTGAGAAGGAGACCAGCGTACTGCGGTAGCCGACGCGATAGACGTCGAAGATGGCGCTGAGGTGACGCAGGACGCCGGACGTCCGCAGGGCTCGCGCTCGCTCCAGGACTTCGCCTTCGCTGACGCCGAGCCGCTCGGCGAGGGCCGTGAACGGTTGCGGGACCAGTGGGAACTCGCTCTGCAGCAGGTTGAGCAGCCGCCTGTCTAGGGCGTCGAGGGTGGCCACTTGGGTCACGAGTAGCGCTCCTCCTTCCAGGGATCGCCGCGGATGTGGTAGCCGTACTGCTCCCAGAAGCCGGGGCGGTCTTTGGGGATGAACTCCAGTCCGCGCACCCACTTGGCGCTCTTCCAGAAGTAAAGGTGCGGCACCACCAGCCGGCAGGGGCCACCGTGAGCGGCGGGCAGTTCCTTGCCACCGTGCTTGTAGGCCAGGAGAACGTTGTCTCGCATCAGGTCGTCCAGCAGCACGTTGGTGGTGTAGCCGCCGTAGCAGTGAACCATGACCGAGCCGGCAGAGGGGTCCGGCCTGACGTGCTTCATCAGCTCCCGGAAGGCCACGCCCTCAAAGTCGTTGTCCAGGCGGCTCCAGGAGGTGACGCAGTGGATATCGCAGTGCACGGTGGTCGTGGGCAGCGCCGCGAACTGCTCCCAGTTGAACTCAACTTCCGCTTCCACCAGCCCGAAGATGCGGAGACTCCACTGGTCGAGCGGAATTTGCGGCTCGCCACCGTAGGTGAGCACCGGCCAGTCTTCGACGACCTTCTGGCCCGGCGGCAGGCGGTCACCGTACCTCTCGCGGTCTTTGTTGCGTCGGGCCAGAATATCGAAGACCATTGGCGTTCCTTCTAGGCAGCTACCGCCACCGCTGTTGAGCTTACCAACCGCCCGCAGCCGCCGTCAAAACAGGCCACGCTGCGCCCCGTGCTATCATCGATTCGATGCAGACTGCGGATACAGCGCAAGCCAGGCCCCAGCAACCGGCCAACCCCTGGCTGCGGCGCGCCCTCTTCTGGAGCGCAGCGCTGGTCGTCATCGGCCTGGACCAGCTGACGAAGGGCCTCGTGCGGGCGTTCCTCGACCGCGGAGAGAGCTGGCCGGGAGCCGACTGGCCCCTGCGTGTACATTATGTCACCAATACCGGCGCCGCCTTCGGCATCCTGGAGGGCCAGACGGCGTTCCTGGTCGTCACAACGCTGATCGGCCTGGCGGCGATCTATCTCTACTACCGCTACCCGCCGTTCGAGCACGGCATCGTGCCGGTCGCCATCGGCATGATGCTGGGCGGTGCGCTGGGCAACCTCATCGACCGCGTGCGCCTGGGCCGGGTAACCGACTTCATCGATTTCGGTTGGTGGCCGGCGTTCAACGTCGCCGATTCCTCGATAACGATAGGCATCGCCGTGATCCTTCTCGGCTACGTCTTCCTCTGGCCGGGGCCGAAGCGGCCCGTCCATGAAGACCATTGATCTGACCGTCGATCGGGCGGGCGAGCGGCTGGACTCTTTCATCGCCCGCCGCTGCCGCGAGCTATCGCGCAGCCGCGCGCGGGGCCTGATCGACAAGGGGCTGGTCACGGTGGATGGGCGCCTCGCCAAACCGTCGGAACGCCCGGCGGCCGGCGGCCGCGTATCGGTATCGATCCCGCCGCCCGAGACTCAGGAGCTCGTGCCGGAGTCCATCCCCGTCACGATAATCTATCAGGACAACGACATCCTGGTCGTGGACAAGCCGGCTGGGCTCACCGTGCACCCGGCGCCGGGTCACCCCAGGGGCACGCTGGTGAACGCCCTGCTGGCGGTCTGCCCTGACCTGCGGGAGATAGCGGGAACGCTGCGCCCAGGGATCGTGCACCGGCTGGACAAAGACACGTCCGGCCTGATGGTCGTGGCCAAGAACGACCGGGCGCAGCGCAGTCTGTCCAGCCAGCTGAAGGACCGCGAGGTGCGCAAGACCTATCTGGCCCTCGTCCAAGGCGTCCCCAAGCCGCGCCAGGGTGTGATCGAAGCGCCCATCGGACGGCACCCTAAGAACCGCAAGAAGATGGCGGTCGTCGCCGGCGGGCGCGAGGCGGAGACGCGCTACCGGGTGAGAGAGGAGATCGCCAACGGGCAGTACTCGCTGCTGGAGGTGGAGCCCGTGACCGGCCGCACCCACCAGATCCGCGTGCACATGGCGGCCATCGGCCATCCCGTCGTGGGCGACGTCACTTACGGAAGACGATCGGAGGTCATCGGCCGCCAGTTCCTGCACGCCTGGAAGCTGGCCTTCGCCATGCCCTTGGGCGGTCGCCAGGTGGAGTTCGAGTCGCCGCTGCCGCCGGACCTGCGGGAGGCGCTGGAGGCGCTGCGCTCGCAAGGCGTAGGGGCTACCGGCCG
>JBGPMY010000269.1:0-2949 GCA_041487235.1 Dehalococcoidia bacterium | reverse complement strand
GCGTCGGGGAGCCGCGTGCCGCTTCAAGGGAGGTGGACGTGCTTGATGAGCCCTCCCTCGACCTCGTACCGGACCCAGCCGACATCCCAGGGATCGGGTTTGTCGGGCGCACGCCCGGTGATGGTCTCGTGATCGAGCACGACGGCGCGCCCTGCTTCCTTCGGAGACGGACCCCTGGCGCGCTCCATGTTCACGTCAAGGTCTCCGCTGGGTGGAGAACGAGGCCTGTGCCAGCTCTTCACTTCTGTTGTCGTGGGCTCACGGGCGGAGCCGAAGGTCTCCGTTGCCAGGGACGGCTACGCGTTGGCACGCCTGCTGCTATTGCCAGGTTTGGTGAAGCCCATGAGAACCCTCGCTGACGCGGTCATCTTGGCTGTGACGTTGCTCTTCATTCCCGGCGTTGCGCGGCCAGCCGAGGACGATGTAGGGGCCTATTCCGAGCCTGCTGTCGATGCCAGCGAGCCCACGCCGGAGGCACCGTCACCGTCTTCGCCCGAAGCAGGACTGCTGCCGGGCCCTTCGTCAGCGACTCCAGCTCCGTTTGCCGAGCAGGCTCCCACAACGCAGTCAGGGCCACCAGGCCAGTGGGTCTACACCCAGCAGTACGGCTGGGTCTGGATGCCCTACGGCGACGCCTACTCGTACGTGCCGCCGGACGGAGAGGGCGAGCCATACGAGTACGTTTACAATCAGTCCTACGGCTGGAGCTGGGTCGTCGCGCCCTGGATTTGGGGATACGGTGCGTGGCCGTCCTTCGGCGTGTACGGGCCGGGGCTATTCGGCTGGTACGGCCACGGCTGGTGGCGGACGCCCGGGCGATGGAACTTCACTCCGGGCGTCGCGCATCGTGCGTTCGGCGGCCACGGCTTCGTCGGTCAGGGTCGCTTCGCAGGTAACCCCCGTTTCGCAGGCGGTCCTCGCTTCACGGCAGGCCCTCGCTTCGCAGGTGGCCCACGCTTCACGGCAGGCCCTCGCTTCGCAGGTAGTCCTCGTTTCGCAGGTAGTCCTCGTTTCGCAGGTAGTCCTCGCTTCGCAGGTAGTCCACGTTTCGCAGGTAGTCCACGTTTCGCAGGTAGTCCTCGTTTCGCAGGTAGCGCGCGTTTCGGAGGCGGTGGCCACTTCGGAGGCGGCGGACGAGGGGGCGGCGGTCACTCTGGCGGTGGCGGTCGAGGGGGCAGTGGGCGTCGCTGACGTGCGTGACCAACCGGCATGAAGGCGGTCGGACCGGAACGGTCTTGGGCTCGACGCCACGCCTGACCCATCTCCTGGCGGAGTGCCCGGCATCTGCACCGCGGAGGGCAGTGAGCCTCCCCCTCAGCTGTTGCCATGCCGCTGGGCGCGTGCGGACGGCAATCTATCGGACATGACCTTCGACGACGAGACCCGCCGCCGGCTGGCGACGGAATGGGAGTCGTCTGGCCTGGACCAGGCGGCCTACGCGGTACAGAACGGCATCCAGCCGAGAACGCTTCGTGCCTGGCGGCAGAAGTTCTGCGACGAGCAGCAGCCGGTGGACCAGTCGCCGGCTGCCATCGAGCCCATCGCCGCCGCGCTCGCGGCGTTCGATGTGCGACTGGGCGCCCTGGAGAGCGCCGTTGCTGAGGTCCGTGCCGGCGTCGCGAAGTGCCAGGCTGCCGTTGATGCCGACCAGGCATGCCAGCCGGCGCCGAACGGCGTGGGCGCTGTTCCTGAGGCGTACGAGGACAAGCACCAGGTTGCCGGGGGTATGCCGGTGCCGCAGCAGGCGGTCGTTCCGGCGAATGGCATCGACACCGAGAAGAACGTCGCCGCCGAGCCTATCAGTCACGAGCCTGCCGCCGAGCAGACCCCGCCGGCCGCCCCGCGCAAGCGCAAGGGAAAGAGGTCCATCTTCTTCGACGACCTCGACGAGCTGCAGTGTCTTGCGCCAGAGCCGGATGCCGAGGCGCCCACCGCGCTCGCCGTCGCTGTTCAGCAGCCGGTAGCCGCCGTCGAGCAGAGCGGCGCGCCGGGAGGGCCTAACGCGGCCGCCACCTCCGTCGCGCCCTTCCCCAACGCAGCGTGGGGACGCCTCTTCTTCTGCCCGATGTGATAGCTGGGACGCAGCGCTCATGGCCCTGTAGCAGCCGAGGGCCGAGGCAGCCACTGTTGCCATGAGCCGGGCCGGCCTCGGCGTCCTCCACCACGCCTGGCTCCTGCCGAGTCGATGATGGGCACTGCCCGCCGATATCATCCCGGTGGTCCACAGGCAGTTCGACGCTTGACCGCGAGCCGCCTACTCGTCGGAGGCGGGCGATGGGTCGGCCTGGTCCGCTGGCGCTGCGCCCTCACCGACGTCGCGGCCCGGTACACCGATGGCCGAGCCGACAACTTCGACATCTACCTGCCCCGCTGGCTCGCCCGGCACAACAAGGAGCTGTTCGGCGGCATCTTCGTGGCCGGCCTGCTCGTCCTTCTCTGGCGGTGGCTCCGCCGAAGAAGCTGTCGAGCACGCCTGCTTCACAGCCCGGACCCGGGCCGTCCCATTGTTCTCACCGTGAATGCCCGGTATACTGCGGCCATCATCCAGACGAGGAGGAGGGACGTGGCCCGCTCGTACTCCTCGGCCAACCTGCTGCGGCAGCAGCGATGGTGGCGATGCCCGACCGATGAGATGAAACATGACCAGCAGCGCGAAGCGCAGCGCCATCTCGACTAGGCTTGCCGTTCTCTCGCCTGCGTCGGCCCTGTCGGCTGCGCCCCATCTTGTGGCAGCCTGGCTCGATGGTCGGAACGAACGCACGCGCCGCGCCTACGCCCAAGACCTCGACGACTTCAGGCAGTTCGTCGGCGGCAGGACCATCGACGCTGCTGCCGACGTCCTCCTGGGCCGGGGTCACGGAGCCGCGAACGGCACCGCACTCGCCTACCGCGCCCACCTCAAGTCGCGCCGGCTCTCCTCAGCGACCATCAACCGGCACCTCGCGTCGC
>JBGPMY010000268.1:0-2950 GCA_041487235.1 Dehalococcoidia bacterium | reverse complement strand
TCGCCGCCCAGCCTGGCGGGCACGTCCCGGTTCCGCGTGTGCTTGAGGATGACCTTGCCGAAGTTGGCGATGATTATGTCGCCAACGCCGTGTCCGTACTCGTCGTTGATCCCCTTCAGCCCATCGATGTCCATAACCAGCAGCGCCAGCGGCTCCTTGGAAACCCGCGCCTTCCCCAGCTCGTTCTGAATGAAGTCGTAGAAGTAGCGCCGGTTGTACAGTCCGGTAAGCTCGTCCCGTGACGCCATGTCCTGCATCTCGGCCAGCTGGATGATGAGCTGCGACTGGTAGCGGTGCAGCAGCGTGGCCTGCATACGACCGATGACAAAGTGCGAGAAGAGACCGTAGCTCAAAGGCACTCCGCCCAGCAGTGAATAGATCGCGTACTGCCAGACATGATCGGCCTGCGTCGCCACCAGCGAGCCCAGCAACACCGCCGTCACTATCGAGACGCCGATCCCGCCCGCCCAGGCTACACGATTGATCCCTCGCTCGTGTCTGGCGACTTCGTCTTCCGTCATTCGTCCGTACTGCGGCCGTAGAGAGTCCATTCCACCACCCAGGCAGGCTGCGGCAGTTACGCCGCTGTCTCGCCGACGCCATCCAGATCGAACGGGCCTCCGAACCTATATGAAGCCTCCTTATGCGGAGCTTCCACGCTTTCTTCGGCGGCCCGGCGGCCCTACCTTGTCGTCTTCCGACCCTGCGTACCGGAAGGCCAAGGGTTAGGCCCGTGGCTTTGCTCCCCGCCCTTTCGGACGGTTCGCCTTTATCGGAGAGCTTGGAGCGGGACCGTACGAAGCGCGCACAGTCCACAAAGTAAGACGCCACCCGTTCGGGCAAGTTACAGACAGCGCGAACAGATATTGTGGCTGATGCCGTGAATCAGCTGGCCGGCCGATCGTCGCGCGAATAGACGATACGGCCGCGCACCCATGTCATCGCCACCTGCAGCTGCTCATCGAGCGCCACGATGTCGGCGTCGTAGCCCGGCGCGACACGCCCTTTGCGGTCTGCGCAGCCCGCCACCGCGGCCGGCACCGTGGACGCCATGCGTGCGGCTAATGGCAGGGGAGCTACGCCCCACTTCACGACGTTACGCACAACCTGATCCATCGTCGCGGCGCTGCCGGCGATGGTACCGTCCGGCAGCAGAACGCGGTCGCCCTGTAGCTGCGCTTCCTGGTCGCCGACCCGGAAGGCGCCGGTAGATAGCCCGGCCGGTGGTACGGCATCGGTTACCAGCGCGATGCGCTCCGCTCCGCAGGCCGTGATCAGCATCTGAACCGTCGCTGGGTGCAGATGGACCCCGTCGGCTATGACTTCGACCGTGACGTCGCGGGACGAGATCGCCGCGCCCACGGGGCCTGGATCGCGGTGATGAAAGGGGCGCATGGCGTTGAAAGCGTGGGTCAGGTGGGAGGCGCCGGCTTCGAACGCCTGCCGTGCCGTGTCATAGCTGGCGTTGGTATGGCCAAGGGCAACCGTTACTCGCTTGGCCAAGGCCGCTTTCAGCACCTGGCCGGCGCGGGGCGTCTCCGGCGCCAGGGTGATAACGCGCAGCTGGCCGTTCGCGGCCTGCAAAAGACCATCGAAACTGCGCGGGTCGGGCGGCATAACCCAACTCTCCGGCAGCGCCCCACGACGGTCCTGGCTCACGAAGGGGCCCTCTAGGTTCAGGCCCAGCAGTGTCGCGCCGTCCCGACTGCCGTCGCCGACCTGCGCCCCAGTGCGGAGGAACGCCAGTGCCTCCTCCAGGTTGGCGGCGCAGACCGTGGCTAGGAAGGAGGTGACACCCCTGCTGACAGCCCAGCGGGCGTAGGAGGCGATCTCAGCCGGGTCGTGCGTCGCCAGGGAGAAACCGCCGCCGCCGTGAACGTGAACATCCACGAAGCCGGCCACAAGGGTGAGGTCCGAGATCTCGATCACCTCAGCGTCCGGGGGCGCCGGGACGTGAGCGGCCACGGCGACAATGACGCCGTCCTCAATGAGTACGTTGCCCGGGTGGATGTCTTCGTCTGGCGTGAGAACACGCGCAGCTCGAAGAAGAGACCGATCCGCCATCGCTGCCGTCCATCATACAACGCACGCCGCGTAGAGCATCGCCAAGGCGCTGGGGGCGACGATGACTCTCTGCCACTTCGTCAGGCCGGTGGGTGAGTACTGCGCCGAGGGGCTCCCGGCAACGGCTCCCGTCCCGCCCTCCGGGCCTGTGGTAAACTGACGCCAACAGTCGCCCGACTTTCAGGAGCGTCCCGCCTTGGACCAAACGGTCCGCATAGAGGGCCACATCACAGAGCAGCAGGCGCGGCAGAGCCCGTTCCTCTATCTGCCGTTTCAGGTGCCGCCGCGCGCACAGCGGATACACGTCTCCTACGGCTACTCTGAGCCGGTCACCGCTGCCTTCGGGCTGGGGCCGGGCAACACCGTGGACATCGGCATCTTCGACTCCCGTGGCCACGAGTTCATCGACGCCCCCGGCTTTCGCGGCTGGAGCGGGACATCGAAGCGAGAGTTCTTCATCGCCCCTCACGAGGCAACGCCGGGATACATACGCGGCCCGCTGTTTCCCGGCCAGTGGAACATCATGCTGGGCGTCGCCCGCATTGAGCCGGCCGGCGCCCGCTACGACGTCACCGTGAAGCTGACGCTGGCGGACTCGGCCGCACCGATCGGTGAGGGGCCGGGACAACCGGAGGACCACGGCCCGCGGCCAAATCCGCAGGCGGAAAGCCACCAGACCAGGCAGCCGTCCGCGCGCTGGCTGAAGGGCGACCTTCACTGCCACACGCTGCACTCGGACGGCCTGAATTCGGTGGAGGAGCTCGTCCGCAACGCCGTCGAGCTAGGTCTCGACTTCCTGGCGGTTACCGACCACAACACCAACACCCACCACGAGGAACTGCAGCGCCTGTCGCACCTGCCCATCACGCTGATCCCCGGCGAAGAG
>JBGPMY010000267.1:0-2957 GCA_041487235.1 Dehalococcoidia bacterium | reverse complement strand
CGTTACCGCGCGTCCATTCGATCTCTCCCGGATCGCGGTCGAACGGCTTGAACATGTCCTTCCACCAGTAGGCGATGAGGGTGTCCATGAGCTCCGATTTGCCGCCGCCCCGCGTCTTCTCCATCTCTGCCTCCAGGGTGCCGAGGGCGGCTCTCACCTTGGGCCCGAACAGGCTTTCCAGGTACTCCGTTGGTATGCGCGGACTGCTCTCGTCGAAGCTGCCGTCATCGTTGAGGCGCGACGGCCCGATGGGCGGGATGTAGAAGACGCTGGGCTCCGTGCCGTACTCCGGGTGCAGCGGAAGGGCCACTTCCCACTTGGTCACCAGCTTGTGAATGGGCCCCGATTCGTCGTCCAGGAAGCCGAACCAGACGGCGCGGCCGGGACACTGGCGCACGCAGGCCGGGGCCACGCCCTGCTCGACGCGCGGGAAGCACATGATGCACTGCTGGCTAATCTCCCTCATAAAGTTGAAGTAGATCTTCTTGTAGGGGCAGGCCTCCAGGCAGAACTGGTAGCCGCGGCAGCGGCTCTCATCACGCAGAACGATACCGTCCTCCTGGCGCTTGTACATGGCGCCCACGGGGCAGGCCTCCACGCAGGACGGCTTGGCGCAGTGGTTGCACAGGCGGGGCAGGTAGAAATAGAAGGAGTTGGGGTACTCGCCGGCGCCCTGGTCCTCATCCCAGTTGGGCCCCCACTTGGGCTCCTCGCCGACGGGATGCAGGAACACAGACTGGCCCTTGCCGCCATACAGCACTTCGTCGTAGTTGAACTGCCAGCCTCCGCCCCACTCCTCGCGCGTTGGGCGGCGGCCGGCCTGAGGTATTCCATCCCGATAGCCGCCGCCCATCGTCTCCCAGTCGCGGGGATGGCCACGGCCGGGGAGGGTGTTGACGGTGCACCACCACTGGTAATCGCTGCCTTCGTCGCGCGTCCAGAGCACTTTGCAGGCCACGGCGCAGGTCTGGCAGCCTATGCATTTGTTCAAGTCGAACACCAGCCCCACCTGCCGGCCGGCCCGCGTCAGCTCTTCCTTGCTCGCGTTCACCATGCTGGACCTCCGATGCGTGGTATCACTCGATCACCAGCTCGCGCCACTGTTTGGAGAAGGAGTTGAGGCCGGCCCGCTCCTGGCTGGACCCCTCCCAGACGGCGAACGCCACCCTGGCCGGCTTCCCATAGGCCAGAGCCACCGCCGCGCCGCCGTTAACGACCAGCGGGCGGGCGAACACGACCTGCCAGCGACCGTCTTCCCAGCGGGCGCGGGCCTGGATGTTGACGCCGTCGGTCTCCTCCTCTGTCCCTAGACCATGGCTGACGATGTTCTGGGCCTCGTCCTTGGAGAAGTTGGCGCGCCAATACCAGGCGTTTACCGGCGCCTGCTGAGACCCCATCGTCTCCAGAGGGGCGTCGCCGTTCAGAGGGAAGATGGCGCTACAGGCGTCCGGGAAGACGGAGCCGTCGCCGTACTCCGTGTTCTTCGTCTCGTCGGCCCACTCCAGGCGGAAGAGGAGATCGCGCGAGTTGTGGGCCGTCTGAACCTTTAGTGAACGCACGGCGCCTACGGGCCGGCCGGCCCAGACCGTGCGGATGTATCGGGACGGCTGAAGGTGCACCGCCGCCCCGGCCATGGGCAGCACCTCTGCCGGAACCCTGCTCCACTGGGAGGCCCCCGGGTTCAGGAGAGTCCTTGTGGCGAGCTGCAACTTGACTGCTTTCATCAGCCCTTCCCCCCGATAGGAGTAGCGTCCAGTGTGGCCCCCCAGTCGCTACCGTTATCTTTCATCCGCCTCCCGCGCGTCAGTCCGGCAAAGGCCCGATTTCGGGGTCAGGCTTTGCCCTACACTCCTTTAGCCAGGCCAGGTCCAGCCTGCAGACGTCTTCCGCGAAGCGGGCCAACGACCTGTAGAAGGCAGGAACCCCGTCGCACGACTCCAGGCGTTTGCACAGCCGCGGCAGCCAAAGGCAGAGGTGGCGGGCCAGGAAGTCCCGCTGGGCCAGCGCCAGCCCTCCAGCCTCGCCTTGCGACGAGATGGCCGCCGCCTGCTTGAAGGAGAGGTAGTGCATGAACTCCAGCTGGGCGCACAGGTGGTCCGGCCGGTCTGCGGGGTGCGGGCGCAGCCCGAAGTGCTCGTAAAAGCGCACCAGCTCCTCCATGATCTTCATGCGCCCGGCGCGGTGCGCCCCCTCGTACAGAGGGCAGAGTGGCCTGACCGCCCCGACCTCGAAGACGCGGATGTACTCCTGCTGCAGCTCTTCGTACGTGAGCGACAGATCAGCGAAGGCAGCGCGGGCGTCGCCATCGAGCGGCAGGGCAAACGGTAGATGCTCGCCAACGGAGGTCACGTCCCTCAGAAACTCCGCGGAGGCGACGGACTCCACCAGCGTCAGCGAAGGGAATGCGAACCCGTCCGCCAGGAGCCGGTAGACGACGCTGCGAGCGCCGGCCGCCAGCTCTTCTTCGCTGTGCAGAACGATCGTCTGCTCCGTCGTCATGGAGGCCGCTCCAGCTGGCCGGGATCGCGGGTCAGCCCGCCGAACATGCTCTTCCACTGGTAGGCGATGAGTGTGTCCAGGATCTCGGACTTCTCCCCCTGGCGCGTGCGGGCGATCTCAGCCTTCAGGGTGTCCAGCACGCGGTGCACCTCCGGGCCGAAGAGCGACTCCAGGTACTCCTTTGGAATGCGCTCCGAACCTTCGATCGCGTCCCCGTTCTCGTCGAACTTCGGTGGAGACAAAGGTGGCACGTAGAAGACGTTCGGCTCCGTGCCCATCTCTGGATGCAATGGCAGCGCCACACGCCAGACCTTTACCAGCTTGTGCACGGCGCTCTCGGGATCGTCCAGGAAGCCGATGAAGCGCACGCGGCCCGGGCACTGCCGGAAGCAGGCCGGCGCCACCCCCTGCTCGATACGCGGGTAGCAGAGGATGCATTTCTGCGAGACTTTGCGATT
>JBGPMY010000266.1:0-2971 GCA_041487235.1 Dehalococcoidia bacterium | reverse complement strand
GGCGAGGCCGAGCGAAGGCTGCGTCTTCACGGCCCGAACGAGATCGCCCGGCCCCAGCCGCCGCAGCTCCTTCGTCTCTTCTTGGCCCAGGTTAGCCACACGCTGGCCCTTCTCCTGTGGGCCGCGGCGGCGCTCGCCTTGCTCGCGGGGCTCCCCCCGCTGGCCTGGGCCATCGTGGCCATAGTCCTGATCAACGCCGCGTTCAGCTTCTGGCAAGAATACCGCGCCAGCCAGTTGGTGCAGGCCCTGCACGGACGCATGCCTTCAGGAGCGAGGGTGCGCCGCGATGGAAACGAGCTGCGAGTGCCAGCCACGGAAGTTGTGCCGGGCGACGTGCTCATCGTCCATCGCGGAGATAGGGTCGCCGCCGATGTGCGCCTGACGCACTCCGCTGAGCTGCTGGCTGACTACAGCATCCTCACCGGCGAATCGCAGGCGGTAGAGCGGACAGCGGAGGCCGCGCCGTACACGTCTCTTGGAGAGGCGACCAACTGCGTTCTGGCCGGGACCACGGTGCTGGAGGGCAGCGGAGAGGGCGTGGTCTTCGCCACCGGACGGGATACGGCCTTCGGCAAGGTGGCCGCCCTCACGCAGCAGCTGTACGCGCAGCCCAGCCCGCTGCAGCGGGAGCTGGCGGTGACGGCCCGCATTATCGCTGCTGTAGCGATATGCGTGGGGGTTATCTTCTTCGCGGCGGGATACGCCACGGAGAGGGTTTCCGCTAACGACGGTCTCCTGTTCGGGGTAGGCATTCTGGTGGCGCTCATACCGGAGGGGCTTCTGCCCACCGTCTCTCTTGCCTTGGCGCTGGGCGTCCAGCGCATGGGCCATCAGAACGCCATCGTCAAGCGTCTATCGTCGGTAGAGGCGTTGGGATCGACGAGCGTCATCTGCACCGACAAGACGGGCACGCTCACAGAGACGGAGATGGCGGTGCACGAGCTGTGGGCGGGCGACGTGCTCTACGGGGCGGGAGAGGCGCGGCCCATCGACGAAAGCGGCGGGCAGTCCGCGCTGAGCTGGCTGCTGCGCTGCGCTGTGCTGTGCAACAACGGCGTACCTCCCAGCGGCCGTCCCAGCGATCTCAACGTCGGAGACCCTTTGGATGAAGCCTTACTGCTGGTGGCCATGAAGCTGGGCCTGGACCCCCACAGGGAGCGCCGGGCGTGGCGGCGCCTCAAGGAGTTCCCGTTCCACGCCGAAAGGCGGCGCATGTCGACGCTCCACAAGAGCGACGGTGCGCTGGCGCTCTTCGTCAAGGGTGGCCCCGCGGAGACGCTGGCTCGCTGCGTGTACGAGCTGAGGAACGAAGAGCCTTTGCCGCTGGAAGAAGCGCGCCGCAGCCAGATCCTGGGCCGCGTAAACGATATGTCTGATCGCGGGCTAAGGGTTCTCGGTTTCGCTTACCGACCCCTCCGCTCGGGCGAGCGGCTGGATAGCGCCGAGGAGGCGGAACAGGAACTCATCTTCCTGGGTCTGGCCGGGCTGGAAAACCCGTTGCGGGCAGAAGTGCCGCAAGCGGTGGCCCGCTGCCAGAGCGCCGGCATTCGAGTGGTGATGCTGACGGGGGACCACGAACACACCGCGTTGGTCGTGGCCAAACAGGCAGGCATCGCCAGCAACAACGCTACGGTGGTGACCGGCGGCCAGCTGGACGCTCTGGACGACGGCGCGCTGATCCGCCTCCTTGAGGAGAAGCGCCCCGCAGTATTCGCACGGGTGGCGCCGGAGCACAAGCTGCGTCTGGTCCAGGCGTACAAGCGTCTGGGCGACGTGGTGGCGGTGACCGGGGACGGCGTTAACGACGCCCCCGCGTTGAAGGCAGCGGACGTTGGCGTGGCTATGGGCAAGAAAGGATCTGACGTGGCGCGAGAAGCGGCGGACATGGTGTTGATGGACGACAACTTCGCCACGATCGTGGCTGCGGTGGAGGAAGGGCGAGCCGTCTACGAGAACATCCGGAAGTTCCTGACCTACTTTCTCACCGCCAACGTGGCGGAGGCGGCGCCCTTCGTCCTGTTCGTGCTGGCCGGGATCCCGCTGCCGTTGACGGTGTTGCAGATATTGCTGGTGGACCTGGGCGCGGACGTTTTCCCTGGACTGGCGCTGGGCGCTGACCCCGCTGAGCCGGGGCTGATGCGCCGCCCGCCGCGCGCCAGGGGCGAACGGATGGTCAGCGCAGCGCTACTGCTGCGCGCCCTGGCGTTCCTGGGGATGCTGGCCGCCGTGTTCAGCCTGGCGGGCTACTTTTACTGGCAGTGGGACGTCACGGGAACGGCCTTTGGGTCATTCGTCGATGAGGGACCGCTCTACAGGCAGGCGACGACGATGACCTGGGCAGGCATAGTCGCTTGCCAGATTGGCAATGCCTTCGCGTGCCGCAGTGAACGGGAGTCTATCCTGCGCATCGGCTTTCTGACCAATCGTCCGCTGCTCTGGGCAATCGCGGCTACGATCGCGTTCATGGCCATCTTCATCGCCCTGCCGCCGCTCAGAGACCTGTTCGACCTCGAGCCGATCGAGCCCAGGTACTGGCCGCTACTGGCCGCCTTCCCGCCGCTTTTCCTGGCTACTGAGGAGGCGCGAAAGCTGATCTTGCGGCGGCTGTCCAGACGAAGGAAGCGGTAGGCTCTCCGCTCCACGGCAGGCAGGATGTACCGCGAAGATGGGGCCACTGGACTCGTTCCGAAGCGCCCTGGTCGGCGCCGTCTCCGGGGCTGATGATGGGCGCCATCGTAGCGGCGATCACCGGAGCTGCGCTGGTTCTCCTGCTGCGAGCGGCGGCCGCTGGGCGCGCTGTCGGTAGGTCGCCTGACGAAGCCAGGTTTCGGGCGGCTTAAACGGCACGGGCGGCGAGCCGCCTACCCGTGGTGGGCGAAGTCGCCAACTCTGGGCTGCACCAGCCGCTCGTAGTCCTTGTAGCTCATGGCGATGGTGTCTGTGTGGGTACCGGCCTGGAAGACGATCTCTT
>JBGPMY010000265.1:0-2976 GCA_041487235.1 Dehalococcoidia bacterium | reverse complement strand
TATCCCCGCGGACACGCCCGCCGAAGTGATTATGTTGCCGTCGTGCACGTAGCGCTCGTCGTCGAAAACCTCGACGTCGCCGAGCGCTCGCAGGGCGTCGATGGCGCTCCAGTGCGTCGTCGCGCGCTTCCCGGACAGGAAGCCCGCCCGGTGCAGTATGAACGCCCCCGTGCAGACAGAGGTGATGTACTCGCACGTCGTCGCCACCTCGCGAACGAACTCCAGCATCCGCGGGTTGTCCATCTCTCGTCGAGAGCCGAGTCCGCCCGGGAGCAGGATCACTTCCAGTTGAGGCGCGTCGTCGAAGCCGTATGTGGCCTCGATCTCGAGGCCGTGGAAGCCGCGGACCTTGCCCGCCTTCTCCGCGATGGTGACCACCTGCCACTGGCCGCCCGAGGCCATCTTCAGCCCGCCAAAGACCTCGTAGGGGCCCACGGCGTCCAGCTCCTCCAAATCGGGGTAGAGAACGATACCGATATGCTTGGTCAATGAATCACCTTTTCTCCTGTCATTCGGCAGAGTCCGGTGGGCCACCCATCCACGTAGGAAGGCCCCGCCAGCGCCAGGGTCTCCAGCTGCGCTCAGCCTTGATGCCTGCATCACTGAGGAAGTGCTTCAATTCTTCGGCGTCGACATGGATGCCGTTATCACGCAGAGCCTGGAGCAGCCCGTGGTGACCCAGCTTCGGGTATTCCCGGTGCAGTCGCCTGATCTCCTCCGCCAGCCGTTCATCGATGGTCACGTCGACGTTGTGATCGGCTGTCACCTGGACACGACCTCCTTCCCTTCGGCCCGGCCGCGCCAGCCCGCGACGAGGCGTCGGGCCAGGCTCAAAGCGCCGATAGGCTCCTTGCGGATGAGCGGCGTCTCGTGCAGGGTGCAGTGCGGTGTGTAGCCGAGGCGCTTGTAGATGGCGATGGCGGGATGGTTCTCCGTCTCCACCGTCAGGACGACTAGCGGGCAGCTCTGGAGCAGATCGCCGGTGGCGGCGCTGGTAGCGATCGTGGCCAGGCCGCGCCCGCGGTAGCGCGGATGAGTGAACACGTTGCCTACCACGGCGACGCCCTCCGCAGCGGAAACGACATGCGTCCCTGCGATGGAAACCAGCCGGCCGTCCGCGTACACGCCGTAGTAGACGCCGTCCTCCATGTGCGACGGGCGGTAGCCCGCCGGGACGCCCTCTGTGGAGTACAGCCGGTTGACGGCAGCCACGTCGCGGCTCCCCAGGCGCACGGCCAGGCCTGTCACGGCAGCGAAGCTTTGGGTCGAGACCGCCATACGCAGCATCAACTGCTGCCTGGTCATCACGAAGTACTTCTCGAGTATGGGCCGGTGCTCCGGGCGCAGGCTGCCGAAGCTGAAGCGCGGCCCGGGGTGCAGGCTGAGGATGGCGTCCAGCGCCTGCGGGTCGCCCAGCGCGAACAGGGCGCGACCCAGCCCGCTGCTGGAATGGACGACGAGAGCCCTCCCTGTTGGGCCGCTGGCGGTATACCACTCCGACAGGTGGAAGCGCGCGGCCTCCAGCTGGGCCAGCGCGTAAGCAGCGTAGGCCCGCTCCGGCACCAGCAGCGCGCGCATCTGGTCGCGATCGCTCATACGCTGTACGGCGTACTGGGCGCGCGCCGCTTCCTGTCCGCGAGAGAGGGTCGCCGTCATCGCTGGCCACCCGCCACCTTCTGGCCCGCGTATTTCTCGATGAGAGGCGCCAGCCGCTCGCGAGTCTGCGGGGGCACCAGGTCCATCGGCGTGACGATGGCGTTCTTCAGCGCTTGGGCGCAGCCGCAGCGGCGTTCCGCGGGGAGGCGGCCCAGCGCCAGGCGCACGGCCCGGCGCGACAGTTCGACGTTCTTCAGGAGGTTGGCGACGATCAGCTCCGCGCTGACGTCTTCGTGTGTGTCGTGCCAGACATCGTAGTCGGTGCAGCAGGCCAGGATCGCATAGCAGATCTCCGCTTCGCGGGCCAGCTTCGCCTCCGGCAGCGCCGTCATGCCGATGACGTCCGCGCGCCAGCCGCGGTAGAGGTTCGATTCGGCGCGGGTCGAGAAAGCCGGGCCCTCCATAACCACGTACGTGCCGCCCCGATGCACCGTCGCCCCCGCTTCCTGCGTGGACGCTGAAAGTATACCGCGCAGGTCCTGGCAAAATGGGTCGGCGAAGGCGATGTGGGCCACCAGGCCCTCGCCGAAGAAGGTGGACGGGCGTCCGCGCGTGCGGTCGATAAGCTGGTCCGGCACGACCATGTGCAGCGGCTCGATCTCTTCTCGCAGGCTGCCTACGGCGCTGACGCCGATGATGAACTCCACGCCCAGCGTCTTCAGGGCGTAGATGTTAGCGCGCGATGGCAGCTCCGAGGGCAGGATACGATGGCCGACGCCGTGACGCGGGAGAAATGCCACCCGCTGTCTGTCCTGAGCTCCGCCGAAGGGCCCGTCCAGCGTGCCCACGACGATGGCGTCGCTGGGGGTCCCGAACGGCGTATCGACGCGGAGCTCCTCCACCTCGGAGAGGCCGTCCATCTGGTAGAAGCCGCTACCGCCGATGACGGCGGCGCGCACTCTTCGAGAGTTGCCGTCAGCCACGGGCCTGTCCTGAGCCCGTCGAATGGGCGGGCGCCTCCGCGCGGACTAGACGTGGCAGACTGTCCTTGTAGGGCGGGCGCGCCACGCCGTTCTCCGTGACGATGGCGGCAACGTAACCGCCGGGGGTGACGTCGAAGGCCGGGTTGCCGGCGGCGACTCCGGCGGGCGCCACGCTCAAGCCCTGGAATGTCGCTACTTCCTGGCTGGGCCGCTCCTCGATTGGTATCTCGTCGCCGCTCGCCAGAGCGAGGTCGATGCTGCTGATAGGCGCCGCCACGTAGAAGGGCACGCCGTTTTCGCGGGCCAGGACGGCCAGCGCATAGGTGCCGATCTTGTTGGCGACGTCGCCGTTGGCGGCGATGCGGTCGGCCCCCACGATGACGGCGTCGACGAGGCC
>JBGPMY010000264.1:0-2997 GCA_041487235.1 Dehalococcoidia bacterium | reverse complement strand
GCGTCTTCACGGTCACCCCCAGCGGCCCGCCGTCGGAACCGCTGCCGCAAGCGACCCCCATCGCGACGAGGAGAGAGGCCGCCAGCCAGGCGATTGTTCGCGTATGCATCGCGTCTATTTTGCCCTGACGCGCGCCCGTTGACCAATTCGGTAGTCGGTCAGTAGTGACCCACTACCCAGGCAGGTCTGCGCCGTGCTAAACTCCGCACAACGTTCATCCGCACAAAGGAGGGCCATCAATGAGAACAACAGCGCTCCTGATGCGCCCCGCGGTCCGAGCGGCCTAGCCAAGGCAACCTCCGCTCGACATCGGGTGCGCTCCTGCCCGACTGTCGTTTCGCATAGCGTCATCCCCTGCCGGCTTTGGCCGTGTAGGCGGCGCGCCACCACAAGGAGCACCTTTTGTCTAACCCTGTCTCACGCCAAGAGACGAACCACGTACCCGAACCAGTCGCCCTCGTCGCAGAGCTCATGTCCGTGTTTCGCGCCCCGTGGGCGCTCTGCGGGGGCTGGGCCATCGACGCCTGGCTCGGCAGGCAGACCCGCGATCACGCCGACGTTGACATCTCGGTCTTCGCCAACGATCAGCGCGTCCTCTTCGATCACCTCACCGGCTGGCACCTGGAGGCGCACGATCTCAACGACACCCACCAGCCATGGGACGGCCGGCACCTCGATCTACCCAACCACATCACAGCCCGCCTTCGCGACGACGGCGCCACCACCCCCGGACGTCTCGAAACGCCGGCGAAGCACAGCCTCGATATCCAGCTCGGCGACCGCTCCGGCGACGACTGGATTCTGTCGCGCCGGCCGCGCATCAGCCTCCCGCTACGGAATGGCATTCAGGCGTCGCCGTGGGGTCTGCCCACGGCCGTCCCTGAAGTCCTGCTGTTCTTCAAGGCCACGGCCTACTTCGGCATCGAGGAGCAAAAAACGGGCGGTCGCTTCCAAGACGAGCCCGACTTCCTTGCTCTTCTGCCCCACCTGACCGAAGAACAGCGCCACTGGCTCCGGGAGTCGATCGCGCTGCTCCACCCGGATCACCCGTGGCTGTCTCAGCTCTCCCCTTAGCCTTCGACCAACCACCCGGTAGTGGGTCAGTCAAACTGACCCACTACCACCAATTCGCCTTCGTTGTGGGGCATCGTCACGCCCCATATACTGGACGTGGCGGAGTCCGGCCGCCCGAAAGGAGGGTCATGGCCAGACAGCCCGCGCGCCTGACGCAGCTGGCCTCCTGCGCCGGTTGAGCCGGCAAGGCAGGGGCTGAAGCCCTAACGCAGGTACTGCGCCACCTCTCAAACCAAATAGCCGGCCACCACCCAAACCTTCTGGTGGGGCTGGCCAACCCCGACGACGCCGCCGTCTACAAGCTCAACGATGAGCAGGCGGTGGTGATGACGGTGGACTTCTTCGCGCCGCTGGTGGATGACCCCTACCAGTACGGCGCGATAGCGGCTGCCAACGCTATGAGCGACGTGTACGCCATGGGCGGCGAGGTGACGCTTGCCCTGAACATCGCGGCTTTCCCGGAGGAGATGGCCCTGGACACGATCGCCAAAATCGTGCAGGGCGGCGCCGACAAGGTGGCGGAGGCGGGCGGCGTCATCGCCGGCGGCCACACGATCATCGACGCCGAGCCCAAGTACGGGCTGTGCGTCCTCGGCCTCGTCCACCCGCAGCAGGTGCTGACGAAGGACGGCGCGCGACCCGGCGACCTGCTCTACCTCACCAAGCCCCTCGGCACCGGCATCGTCACCACGGCCGCCATGCGCGATCAGGCCACCCCCGAAGACCTGCAGGCCGCCATCGAGAGCATGACGCGCCTCAACCGCCATCCGTCGCACATCGTGCAGGCCGTACAAGCGCACGCCCTAACCGACGTCACCGGCTACAGCCTGCTGGGCCACGGCTACGAGATCGCCGCTGCCAGCCGGGTGGGGCTCCGATTCGTCGCCTCGCAGGTGCCCCTGCTGCCCGGCGCCCTGGAGTACGCCTCGCGCGGTATCACCACGGGCGGCGCCGACCGAAACCGCAGCTATCTCGCGGACAAGGTGACCGTGTCGGAAGCGATCCCGGAAGCGCTCCAGCACGTGCTGTTCGACCCGCAGACCTCCGGCGGCCTCCTGTTCGCCGTCTCGCCGGAGAGGGCTAAGGACGTCGAACCGAGGTTCGAGGCCGCGGGTCTCCCCGTCTGGCGCATCGGCGAGGTGATAGAGGGCGCGGGCGTGGAGGTAAGCGGCGTAGAATCGTCAACGGATAGAGCGAACGGATAAACAGATACGGCCAGCGATGACATCGTATGGTCCGGCCCGCGTGTCGGCCCTGGGCGTCGTCGGCTGAGGTGAAGGCGAGCCCGTGATACAATATTTGCTGCCATGGCTCGGCGTGCCGAAAGCAACCCAGCTGGGTCCTTGCTCGCCGTCGCGGCGACAGTCCTGGCAACAATTGCAGTGTTCCCCGTCTTCTACCCCGCCTTCTTGTTCTTCTGGCACGCGGCTGACAGACACGCGGGTCGCACGCTTCTCGGCGCAGTTTTCTGGCTGATCTACGCCGGCATGATCGCCGCGGCTCTCGGAGCCGGAATGCTCGTGGCCCGTCGAACTCACATCCACGCGGCGACCGCCGTTGCCATTATCGTGCCGGTGGTCGCGGCTGTCGGATTCCTTGCGCTCGTGGTGCTAGAGTTCCGGAACGAGTGCACCCTGGGCGGATCTTTCCTCATAAGGGAGTACTGCTAGAGGTCCAGGGGCCTGATTTCCGGCGAGGGTGTGGCGGTGGACTAGCGCCTAGGGCGCAGCATGCTGCGCCTCTACGCATCCGTTTATCCGTTTCCTATCCGTTGTCGATATCCGCCCTCATCGCCTTCAGCACCTGCGCGATCTCCGGATGCTCCAGCAGAATTCGGTACTGCGACGACTCCCGCGCCGACGCGTCGAAGTCGACCATCGTGCACTCCTGGAACCCGAAACGAGCGAAAAACGGCGCTGCGTG
>JBGPMY010000263.1:0-3009 GCA_041487235.1 Dehalococcoidia bacterium | reverse complement strand
CTCGGGACGGCGGACGGTGCGCCCGGAGAGGCGCAGCCCCTCGAACGCCTGGGGGGAGGTCACCTCGTGCACCAGGTGCAGGTCCACGTAGAGGACGGCGGGCCCGCCCTGCTCCTGGTGGACAACGTGGGAGTCCCAGATCTTGTCGAATATCGTCCTCGGCGCCACCGCCATGTCTCCCGCCTTTAGTTAACGCAGCGCTTAGTGTCAGAACTCTATCATACCGGAATAGCGGCTGAATGGGGACGCACGGATGGTGAGAAGGCGTCGGCTCTACTGGGGCGCCGTAGCGTAGCGCCCGGGCCCGGCCTCGAACAGCTTCTGGCACTGCTCGCCGCAGAAGTAGAAGACGCGGCCCGCATGGCTGGAGTGCGGCGCGCCTTCCACCTCCACCACGCGGTTGCAGACGGGGTCGCGGTCCGTGACCACGTCTCGTCGAAACGTCCCGTCCTCCAGCCAGACCACGCGGTTGGCGATCTCGCGGATGCGATGGTCGTGGCTGACGATCACCACCGCTTTGTCCATCTCGTAGGCGATCTGCCGCATCAGCAGCATCACCTCGCGACCGCGCTTGGAGTCCAGGTTGGCGGTCGGCTCGTCGGCCAGGAGCAGATCGGGGTTGTTGGCCAGGGCGCGCGCGATGGCGACGCGCTGCTTTTCGCCTCCGCTCAGGTTCTTGGGCAGGGACTTGAGGCGGTGGCTGAGCCCCATGATGTTGAGCAGCTCCCGCGCCCGGTTGGTGGCGGCGCGGCCGGTGCCGCGCTCGGGCGTCATGACCAGCGCAACGTTCTCCAGCGATGTGAGCGACTCCAGCAGGTTGAAGCTCTGGAATATGAACCCCACGTGCTGGCGGCGCACGGCGGGCAGGTCCTTCTCCCCCAGCTTCGTGATCTCCGTCCCGGATATGCTGACGCTGCCGCTGGTGGGACGGAGAAGGGCGCCGGCGATGGTCAGGAAGGTGGTCTTGCCGGCGCCTGAAGGCCCCATGATCACGACCACTTCCCCCGCGTGCGCCTCGAAGTTGACGTTATCGAGGGCGGTGACGGCGGCGTCGCCGCTGCCGTAGACCTTCGTCACGCCGACCATGCCCAGGATGACACGGCCGTTGGTTGCGGGCCCGCCGGATGGAGTCTCTACTGACATGCGACTAGGCCTTGAACACCGCCACCGGGTCGATCGCTGCCAGGCGGAGCACTGGGACGTAGGCGGCGATGGCAGACATGAAGACGGTCACGACGGCTACTCCCAGGATGTCCTGCCAGCGCGTGAACAGCACGAACTGGGGTACCAGGTCCGACGCGAAGGGGCCGATGATTAGCGTGAGCCCCACGCCTATCACGAACCCCAGAAAGCCCGTGACGACGCTCTGCTCCAGCACGGTCCGGTACAAGTAGCGGTTGGGGAACCCTACGGCCTTTAGGATGCCGTACTCCCGGCTCTTCTCCACCGTTGCCGTATAAATGGTGAGCCCCGCTACGGCCAGACCGACGATGAAGGCGAGCAGCAGTACCACCTCCAGGAGCGGCAACACCTCGCCCAGGATGCGGTCTCGGGTGTTGTTGGCGAATTCGTCGCGAGTAAACGCCGTTATACCCGGCCGCTGGTGATCACTGACGAACTTGCCGGCGTCAACATCGGCGTTCAGCTTGATCACAAGGAAGGTGGTTAGGCCCTCCATGTGCAGCGTCTCTCTCGCCTGGTCCAGGGCGACGAAGACGGTCTGAGCGGCCACGAAATCGCCGCCGTCGGAGATGCCAACCACCTTCCAGTCACGCCCACCGGCGGCGACGATATCGCCCACTTCCACGCCGTAGCGCCTGGTCAGCGCCTTGTCCACGATGATTTCGCCCGGCCCGGGATCCTTCCTCCCCTCGACGACCTCAATCGGGCCGCCCAGCCCCTTCTGGGTGTCGTATCCAATCAGGTGTATGTTCATCTTGGCGCCCACTTCATTGGTGGCGCCCGCGGGGCGTGGCAGAGTGACCCGGATTCCGATCATCGGCCGAGCGATAAGGGGGCTCCACTTCTCCACCGACTGGCTGGAATTGAGAAACTGGGTGGCCTGATCCGCTTCAGTGCCCTCGGTGGGTAGCATGGATGCGGCGCCCAGGAAGTCGTTCACCCCCTCGCTGCCTATCCATACGTCGATGTTGGAGTGCTCCACGAAGCCGCCGATCTTCGAGTCCCACCCGCGATAGAGGGAGAGCAGGAGGCTGATCAGGAAGACAGCCAGGGCCACGCCCCCGACCGAGATGGCTAGACGGGTGCGCTCTGAGAACAGGTTCTTGCGAGCGACGAGGAGCACTGCGGTGGGCGACCCTCCCTAAGAGTAACGGCAGTAGTTTACCAGATTACGGAAGCGGCTGGGGCAGCGTGACGTGCTGGCGGGAGTGCATGGGAGTCGCCCAGGCGGGCGGGCGTCGGCCCGAACCCACGCGTGACGGGTACACCGCCCCGGCTAACGGCTTGCCTGTTGGCGGGAGTGCATGGGAGTCGAACCCACCCGGGACGGGTACACCGCCCCACAACGGTTTTGAAGACCGCGAGGCCCACCGGGACCCTTCCACTCCCGGGTATAGATTACAGTGAGACAGTGGACAGCGGACAGTGGATGGGCCTGTCCCTGCCCTAGTCCGGGAAGCTGTTGGAGATGTAGTGGTCGGCGGCGATGGCGGCCGTCACGCCGCTCGGTGTTCATTCCACCGGACTCCGCGCCCATGACGAGGTGTCCGCCCAACGGCTGGCATGATCCGCTGCCGGAAGCGGGAGCGCAGCGGACGCTGGAGGCAGTCGGCTCCATGCCCCTTGTTAGAACTCACTACTCGACGAAGACTCCCAATCGCAAAGACCGCCGTAAGCCACTGCGGTAGCCAGTATTGGTGATAAAGTATGACCGGCCTACTCCGTGTTGATAGATATTTTTGACATTGTGAGCATGTGCTGGATCGTTAGCATAAATCAGGATCCGTTCCACATCATCGATTCGCCGCTTTGTTAAGCGCCCGCCCG
>JBGPMY010000262.1:0-3033 GCA_041487235.1 Dehalococcoidia bacterium | reverse complement strand
CGTTTTCGGAGGAGTAACGCTTTAGGCCGAGATCCTTTTAGCCGCCAGCAGGATGCCGACGATACTCTTGGCGTCCTTGATGGCGCCCGATTCCACCAGGCGCACGGCTTCGCTCATGCTGACGCGTTGGACCTCGATCTGTTCGTCGGGGTCCGGGTCGACTCGGCTCTCGCTCAGGCCCGTGGCAAGGAAGACGTGCACGAACTCCGTGCAGAATCCCGGCGAGACGAAGAAGCCGGTCAGGCGCTGCATCCGCTGTGCCCGGTAGCCGGTCTCCTCCTGCAGCTCGCGCTGGGCCGCCGCCTCGATGCTTTCGCCGGGATCGACACCGCCCGCCGGCACCTCCAGCAGCGCTTCCTGCGCCGCCAGGCGGTACTGGCGGACGAGCACCACATTGCCGTCGTCGTCCAGCGGCACGATGGCGACGACCGGAGCGTGCTCTACCACCTCGCGCTCTGCCCGGCCACCGCCGGCAAGCTCAACGGTATCCTCGCGCAGGCTGACGATACGGCCTTCGTAGATGCGGCGGCTGGCCAGGACCCGCTCTCTGAGGTCGCCGGTGGGGTCGGGCAAGGCCTGTCCTGAGCTTCTCGAAGGGCTACTTGGGGGTGGTGATCCCGTTGAGGTCGAACAGCTCCGGGTGATTGGAGGCGCGCAGCACTCGCAGCCAGTCCATCCTCTCCGCCAGCAGGGCGTAGTAGTCTTCCGGCTTGGAGAAGCGGACGAAGCGGGCCACGTACGGGCTGCGGCAGACCGAGACGGTGTCGCCGCTGGCGAGAGGGCGGTCCACCTGGCCATCCACGCTGACGACGGCCTCCTTGTCGGCATTCACTGAAAGATCGATGACGGTCTGCGGCGGCAGCACGAGAGGACGCGCGGTCGCCAGGTGCGGGGCCACGGGCGTTAGTATCATCTCGCTCGATTCCGGATGGAGTATCGGCCCGCCGGCAGAGAGCGAGTAGGCGGTGCTGCCCGTGGCGGACGCGACGATCATGGCGTCGCAGCGATGGACGGCGAGCCGCGAGCCATCGACGGAGATAACCACGTACACCGGCCTGCCGACGCTCGCCCGCCCCACGACGACGTCGTTCAAGCCGTGGAAGGTCGCGCCCCATGACGGCACCTGCGCCTGCAGCATCGTCCGCTCTTCGATGCGGCAGCGCCCGGCGAGCACGTCTGGCAGGCGCTCCACCAGCTCCTGTGGACGCACCTCCGCCAGGAAGCCCAGCCGGCCCATGTTCACTCCCAACACGGGCACGCTGTGGGGAATGACGGTGCGGGCCGCCCGCAGTACGGTGCCATCGCCGCCCAGGCAGATGAGCAGGTCCGTACCGGGCATCTGCTCGGCCGTGCCGGTGTCCTCCCAGTCTGATATCTGCCAGACTTCATCCACCTTCCCGCTCAGCAGACCACGCACCTCGTCGGCCAGATGGCGCGCGGCCGTCCAGCGCGAGTGCACGAAGATACCGATCTTCTTCACGGGGCCTCACCCCGTCCCCGCGGGACAGGCCTCTCCCGCGCACGGGAGAGGCCTGTCCTGAGCGAAGTCGAAGGGGGCCAGGGGCGAGGGTTCACAGGCTTCAGCCAGAAGAAGAACTCTCGGTTTCCGGCGGACCCCAAAATTGGCGATGCTGTCATGTCCAGCACGCGGAACCCGTTGCGCACGCACCAGGCGGCGAAACGGCCGATTAGCGCGGCGTGCAGCGAGGGGTCTGTTATGACGCCGCCTCTTGGCACCTCGGGCTTGTTCGCCTCGAACTGCGGCTTGAACAGCGCGACGATGGCGCCTCGCCCCGTAGGGGCGCCGCTCGCCGCGCCCAGCAGCCGCCGCGCAACCGGCAACACTAACTTCAGCGAGATAAAGGAGACGTCACAGGTCACGACATCGACCGGCTCCGGCAGAGCTTCGAGGTATCGAACGTTCACGCCCTCCATCACGACCACCCTTGGGTCCTGGCGCAGCCGGTAGTCCAGCTGTCCCTTGCCCACGTCGATGGCGTAGACGCGAGCGGCGCCGTTCTGCAAGAGGCAGTCCGTGAAACCGCCTGCCGACGAACCGATGTCGGCGGCGACGAGGCCGCTGACGTCCAGGCCGAAGGCGCGCAGCGCGTGTTCCAGCTTGTCGCCGCCGCGGCTGACGTATCGGGGAGCTTCGGCCACGTGCAGCGGCGCGGTGGCATCGATAAGCGTGCCCGGCTTGGAGACGGGCCGCTGGCCAACCAGCACCTGGCCGGCCATCACCAGTGCCCTCGCCTTCTCCGGACTGTCGGCAAACCCTCTCTCCACCAGGAGCGCGTCCAGCCTGCGCTTGCTCATACCGTATTTCAGACTATGCGGCGAGCGCTGAAGGATGTCAATGGAGCGCGAAGGAGGAGGCTGAAGGTCGGAGCGGCTCTGAAAGCTGAAGCTGAGGGCTACTCTACGCCGTCTCGCCCTTGGTGTCGTCGCCTCCCAGGTCCACGGCCTGGCCGGAGCGCGTAAGCAGCAGCGGCCGGCGGTGGCCGCGGATCGCCTCCGCGTCTACCACGCACTTCTTGACATCGCCCCGCGAGGGGATCTCGTACATCACGTCCAGCAGGCAGTCCTCCAGCACGGTGCGCAGGCCGCGGGCGCCCGTCTTGTGGCGCAGCGCCTCCTCGGCCGCCGCCTCCAGCGCGTCCTTTGTGAACACCAGCTCCACGCTATCCAGGGAGAAGAACTCCTCGAACTGCTTGGTGAGGGCGTTCTTGGGCTCCGTCAGGATGCTGATCAGAGCGTCCTTGTCGAGCGACTGGAGGGCGACCATCACCGGGATGCGGCCCACGAACTCCGGTATCAGGCCGTACCCCAGGAGATCGTCATGCGTCACGTGGGAGAGCAGCTCATCCGCCGTCTTGACGGGGTCCGCGACAGGCAGCGCAGAGGCGCGGAAGCCGAGGCCGCGTGTACCCTTCCCGATGCGCCTATCGATGATGGCGTCCAGCCCTTGGAAGGCGCCGCCGCAGATGAACAGGATGTTCGCCGTGTTGATCTGGATGAAGTCCTGGTGAGGGT
>JBGPMY010000261.1:0-3046 GCA_041487235.1 Dehalococcoidia bacterium | reverse complement strand
GCATCCCCATCGGCGTGGCGCACGGCTACAAGACGGTGGGCACGGAGCCATCGCTGCTCATCAACTTCCCGACGGAGCCGTACAATCCCGACAGCCCGGACGAGCACCGCATGCCCTGGGACTCGCCGGAGATCCCCTTCAACTGGGAGATCGAGTACAAGTAGAATGCGGGTCTTGATCACCGGAGGGCGCGGGCAGCTGGGCCGCGCGTTGCAGGCCGCGCTGCGCGACGACGAGGTCTTCGCGCCGGGCCACTCGGAGCTGGACGTGACCGATGGCGACGCGTTGCAACGGACGTTCAAGGAGCAACGACCCGACGTCGTGATCCACGCTGCCGCGTGGACGGACACCGCCGCCTGCGAGCGCGACCCGGCGCGGGCGCTGGCCGTGAACGGCGAAGGCAGCCGCCTGGTGGCAGAGGCCTGCCAGCAGCACGGCGCAGCGATGGTCTACGTCAGCAGCAACGAGGTGTTCGACGGCGAGAAGCGCGAGCCGTATGGCGAAGACGACGAGCCGAACCCGATCAACGAGTACGGGCGCTCCAAGTTGGAGGGCGAGCGCCACGTCCGGGCTGTCTTCGACCGCCACTACATCGTGCGCACCTCCTGGCTGTACGGGCCGGGCCGCGACAGCTTTCCCGAGAAGATCGTCCCGAGAGCGCGAGAGCAGGGAAGGCTGCGCCTGGTGACCGACGAGATCGCGTCGCCGACGTGGACGGTCGATCTCGCACAGGCGATCGCGAAGCTGATCGGACGTCCGGCGTACGGCGTGTACCACCTGACCAACGGCGGCTACTGCTCCCGCATGGAGTGGGCGCAGGAGGTGCTGCGCCTGGCCGGACTCGCGGACATCGCGCTGACGCCTTCGACTCAGGAGGAGTTCGGCTTGCCCTACCGCAAGCCGGCCTTCACAGCGCTGGCCAACACGAACGCCGCCCGGCTGGGCATACGACTGCGCCCCTGGCAGGAGGCGCTGGCAGACCACTTCCGACACCCGGACAGCCGTCTCGCGACAGCTATGTCGAGCCCGCCCGCTGCTGCTACCGGGAGGAGTAACCGCCGGAGCGGCGGCGCGTTGTAATCGGGAGAGCAATGCTGAGAACCAGACGGATCCCGGAAGACTTAATGCCGGACGAGATCGTGGTTTCGCCCAACGGCAACCGCGACGCGCGCCCACTATATTCGGAGATCCCGGCGGACGTCGACGCCGGCCCCACCCCAGCCGCCAAGCGCTGGGTGGACATCGTGGCGGGGTCGCTGGCCATAAGCCTCCTGTGGCCGGTCTGGATCCTGGCGGCGGCGCTCATCAAGCTGGACTCCGATGGCCCTGTCCTCGTCCGCCAGAAGCGCGTTGGGCTGGACGGGAGGGAGTTCCGGTTCCTCAAGTTCCGCACCATGGTTCACAAGCCGAGGGGCCACGACATGGCCGACCGGCTGCCGCTGGGGGACCTGCGCAAGCGGCTGTTGAGCCCGCGCGGCAGACCGCGCAACGCCACGAGCGTGGGCTGGGTGCTGCGGAAGACCACGGTGGACGAACTGCCCCAGCTGCTGAAC
Source organism: Dehalococcoidia bacterium (assembly GCA_041487235.1). Classification (GTDB taxonomy): domain Bacteria; phylum Chloroflexota; class Dehalococcoidia; order SM23-28-2; family RBG-16-64-32; genus JBGPMY01. The sequence goes on along the minus strand of JBGPMY010000261.1, from coordinate 1,493 downwards.
GTCGTAAAGGGGGACATGAGCCTGGTGGGCCCGCGGCCGGACATGCCGGAGATCGTGGCGCACTGGCCGGCGGAGTTCAGGCAGCGTCACAAGGTCAAGCCGGGGATGACCGGCCTGGCGCAGATCAACGGCCGTTCGGACATCACCCACTACCAGAAGATCCGCTACGACCTGGAGTACGTGCGGCACCACCCCGTCGCGCGCGACCTTCAGATACTGCTGAAGACGATGGCCCTGGTCATCAGCAAGAAGGGGGCCCGCTAGACCCTCTCCCGGGGCCCGACCAGCCAGCCGCCCTCATAATGCGCATCCTGTTCCTGACATCGGAGTTGCCGTACCCGCCGGATAGCGGTGGCCGGATCAAGACGCTGAGTCTCATCGATCACCTGCGCCGGCGGCACGAGGTGCACGTCGTCTGCTTTCGCCGGCAACCGCTCAGCGACGAGCAGTCGCGCTGGGCGGCGCAGGCCGGAGGCGTTGAATCGATCCCGCTGAACAGAAGCCGGAGCGTGGCAAACCTGCTGCGCAGCTACCTGGCCGCCGTGCCGCTAAGCATCTGGCGAAACCGCAGCGAGCGGATGCGGGGGCTGGTCGCCGAGCGACTAGCCAGCCTCGAACCAGACGCCGTCTTCGTGGATGGCTGGCTGATGGCGCAGTACCTGCTCGAGGGGTTCGGCGGCCTGTGGCTGCTGCACGAGCACAATGCCGAGTACGTGATGTGGGGACGGCAGGCGCAGATCGAACGCAACCCTCTGCGCCGGCTACTGGCGCGGCGAGAATACCATCGCGTGCGCGCCTACGAAGCGCAGATTCTGGGTCGCTTCGACATTGTGTTTGCGGTGTCCGAGCCGGACCGCCGGGCGTTGCTGGAGCTAGGGGCATCACCCGACAGCGTGAGGGTACTGCCCAATCTGCCCGAGGCCGCCCTGCTGGAACGTCCCGCCCTGTCATTCGCGGACAGCGAGCCCGCCGTCCTCTACCACGGCACCCTCAGCTGGCAGCCGAACATCGAGGGACTGGACTACTTCCTGCGGTCCGTGTACCCGCTGGTCAAGCGGACGACGCCGGAGGCCCGCTTCCTGATAGCGGGCAAGGGCGCCCCCGGGTGGTTGCAGCGGCTGGCGAGCGTCAGGGCCGGCGTCGAGTACCTGGGGGAAGTGGCAGACGCCGAGCCGCTGTACCGTCGCGCGCGGGTCTTCGTGGAGGCGACACGCAGCGGCGGCGGCACCAAGCTAAAAGTGCTTAACGCCATGGCGCGCGGGCTGCCCGTCGTCAGCAGTCCGCAGGCCGCGGAGGGGCTGGACGTGGTCTCCGGAGAGCACCTGCTCGTTGCGACCGATCCGCAGTCCATGGCCAGCGCCATCGCGCGTCTGATGAGCGACGCCGAGCTGTGGCAGGCGCTGAGCGAGAACGGGCGGGAGTTGGTGCGGCGCCGTTATCTGGCGGAGGTGGCGTACTCGCAGCTCGACGAAGTGCTGAGCGGTGCCGGCACG
>JBGPMY010000260.1:0-3057 GCA_041487235.1 Dehalococcoidia bacterium | reverse complement strand
AGGACGTCCATGTAGCGGCGGCTATCGGCGGGCGTGGCGAGGTGAGTGAGAGCCAGGTTTACCTTCTGCAGCGTCTGCAGGCCCAGCTGGGATTCCAGGAGGGTGAGGAAGCGCGGCGAACGGTAGTACCCGGCGTTCTCGATAGCCAGCTCATCTTCCTTGGCGCCGATGATCGATGTGACATCGCCCCAGTCGTCCAACTGCAGCTGCAAGTCGCCTGAGGGCGGCTCCCGCTCAGGCGTGCCGCCCTGGACGAGGCCGGCAGGGAGGCTGGTCGCGGCCCTTGTTGCGATCAGTTCCGCGAACCCTTCCGAGAGCCAGCGCCTGCCGAAGATACCGGACCAGAGGTGCGCGAGCTCGTGCAGGATAGTGTGATCGTCGGCGATGGGGGAGACGGAGATGTCGCAGCCTGTGTCCGCTTTGCAGGTAGTCAACCCTTCGTAGCCCAGGATGAGCTGGCGGCCGCGCTCCGCGATGTTGATGGTGGATGGCCCTGAGTAGGGGAAGCCGTACAGCTCCTCGATGACGGGAAGCCCGGCGGAGACCAGCTCCTGTAGGTGGCGGGCGAAGTCGTCCTCGCCCTGCAGGTATGTGATGGAGACGGAGAGAGGCTTGCCCTTCAGGGTGACTTCGCTGGCGATCGTCGCCGTGGCGTCGGGGCGGCTCACCTCGGCTAGCGCCACCAGATATGCCGAGTTCGAGCCGGAGCAGGTGAAGCTGGTGGCCTGCGCACCAACGGGCGCCGAGATCTGGGTGCAGGCGCCTGGTTGCAGAGAAACGGCCCAGGGCGCCTCCGCCGGCGCCGAGAGATCGACCGTGGCTTCGTCACCGCTGGCGACGATGGGAAGGAAGACGTAGACAGGAGTCACGAGGAGGGACGGCTGCCGCGTCGGCGGAATTTCGTATTGCAGGCTAAAGGCGTAGGTGTCCTTGTAGAAGAGCGGTTTGTCCAGCTTGACGGTGGCGCCGATCACCGGGCTCCGGCCAGCCTCGTCGACGGTGACGTCCAGGAGACGGCCGGATGAAGAGCGGGCTGAGATGCGATTGTAGCCACGCAGAACGGGGAGCGAGTAGGTGTCGTAGAAGGCGCTGTTGGCGTTGTTCTTTGTCTTGGGGTCATTGTCGAGGAGAGTGACGTCCCAGGAGACGCGTAACGGCCCCTGATCCGGCCGGATGTCATATACGACGTGCGACGTGACGTGAACCAGATCATCTTCAGCGGAAGGCTCGGCGGAGACGGTGGGATTTTGAGGCGATAGGGCGAGCAGAGCGAGGGCGAGAAGGCCGGGCATCAGGAGACGGAGGCTAGACAACGCGGGGCCTCAGTCGGCGCCCGGCGACGCGGCGCCGGCGCTCTGGGGCTCGAAGATCGCCTCGAGGGAGTCCAGCGCGGTGTTGAGGCCGTGCTTCTGGTAGCCGGGCCAGAGGATGAGGCCGACGAAGTGGCCGCGGAGGCCATGGGCGGAGGCGTGCGCGATGAGTTCTACCAGCGTCTCGTTGTCGCCGGCGGGGCGCAGGCGGAAAGTATGGCTCTCTAGCGTTATCGAATATCGCTCTGAGTCGGCGCGTATCGGGGAGAAGGCGATCTGCTGCGGCGGGTCCCACTTGGTAATCCCGAAGTCGAAGGCTTGGCCGTCGCCGATGTGGGCACGGAAAGTGGTGCCCAGGCCGTGTCGCTGGGCGGACGTGATCTCGATCTTGGACCAGGAGGGGTTCCAGCGACGGGCGTTGTCGATGTCGGCGAGGGCGGCCCAGACATCGGCCTGCGGCGCGGCGATGGTTCGGGTGAGGGAGACGCTCGGCATGTCTAGCGATAGCCTCCGTAAACGGCTACCCCGGCGCGCATCCAGAAGCAGTCCACGGTCGACAAACCGGCTTCCTCCAGCCACTTCAACTGATCGAACAACGCCGAAGGTGTCTCTCCCGGTGCGGGTGCCGTCTCGGCGTGGAGGTTCCATCCCTCGGCGACGGCGTGCTCATAGGTGTCTAAGGAGCCGGTCAGGGCCAGCGATTGCTCGCGAGCGATGACGTCCCAGGCGGTGGCGAATGAGCGCCGCACTACGTCCGATCCCGCAGCGATGACATCGGCGATAAGCAGGGCGCCGCCGGGCTCCAGCCTGCCCGCCAGGTCCCGGAAGAGGCGCCGCTTACCGGTGCCGTCGAGGTGGTGCAGGGCGAGCGAGGAGACGGCGCAGCGAAGCGGCGAGGGCAGGTCAGCCAGCCAGGCCGCGTCCGGCAGGTGGAAGGGCAGCACCTCGGCGCGCGAACCGAAGGCGGCCAGGCGCCCGGCAGCCTTCGCACGCATCAGCTCGGAGCCGTCGAAGGCTGTCAACTGGCACCGAGGAAAGCGCTCCAGAATGAGCTGCGACAGCAGTCCTTCGCCGCAGCCCAGTTCGGCGGCGAGAAAAGCGTCGCCCGGCTGCGCCGGGACGAGCGAAACGAGCACCTCCATCTGCTCGCGGCGGCCAGGCACGGCGACGTCTGCGATGTCGAGAAAGGTCTGGGAGTCGCTTTCCGTCCAGGTCTGCGGGTTGGGGTCCGTTTGCATCGCCTCTAGTTTACAGGACGGCGCCTTCGGATGTGGCGGCGTCCGTATGGTGTAAGTGGCCGTCCGCAGACGCCGACCTACATTCCGGTTGGTTAGCCGATGACGATGTTTACCAGCTTGCCGGGAACGTAGATCACGCGGCGCACCTGTTTGCCGTCCAAGTACTTCTGCACCAGGGAGCTGGCCAGAGCCAGCTCTTTGGCGCGGCCCTCGTCGATGCCCGCCTCCACCTGGATGCGGTCGCGTACCTTGCCGTTGACCTGGACGACGAGGGTGATCTCTTCCTCGCGGGCGAGATCGGGGTCCCACTGCGGCCAGGACTGGGCGTGGACGCTGTAAGGACGGCCGGTGCGGGCCCAGAGCTCCTCCGCGATATGCGGGGCGATAGGCGCCAGCATCAGCAGCAGCGATTCTATGGCCTGGTTCCAGGCTTCGCGGTCCACAGTGCCGGCGTCGCGGGCGCGGGCCAGGCCGTTGGTCATCTCCATGAGGGCGGCGATGAGGGTGTT
>JBGPMY010000259.1:0-3073 GCA_041487235.1 Dehalococcoidia bacterium | reverse complement strand
CAGGAAGGATCGGTAGCGGCGCCGCCTCTCGGCCCTGTGGCGCAGCTCTTCCGGGGGGCGCTGCCTGGCGTTGACTTCGAGGCGACGCAGACGCCCATGGACGTATCGCTGACCATACGTCGCGACGACTTCCGCCGGGTTATGGACGCCGCCAAGAACGACGCGCGGCTGGGATTCGACTTCCTGCGCTGCCTGTCGGGAGTCGATTACCTGACGGAGCTGGAAGCCGTCTACAACCTCTACTCCTACAATCTGGGCCACTCCGCCGCCATTAAGGTGCGCTGTCCGTATGAGGACCCGCACGTGCCGACGGTCAGCCATCTGTGGCAGACCGCCAACTGGCACGAGCGCGAGACGCACGAGCTGTTCGGCATTGTCTTCGATGGCCACCCGGACCTGCGACCGCTGCTGACCGAGGAGGGGCTGGGCTACTACATCATGCGCAAGAGCCACCCGCTGGCGGAGATCGAGGAGTGGCAGGAGGACTACCTCAAGACCATTGAGGAGGCCAAGGTCCAGATGGCGGCCGCGACCGGCGTGGCGCCGCCGGTGGACGAGCGCGCCGCCAAGATCGCGCTGGCCCAGAAGAAGGCGGCGCTGATCCAGAAGACGCGGGCGGAGGCGCGGGCCAAGGGCCTCTCGCCGGAGGAAGAGCGTTTGGTCGTGGCCGAGGCGCTGAAGGCGCTGGTGGCTGAGGGGGAGGGCGGCTAGGGATGCGTGTAAGGCACCCCACCTTGAAAGGTGGGGCATATGGGTCAGCAGGAAGGGATGCCACAGCTTTCAAGCTGGGGTAGCGTAACTCGCATGGCCACTGACTACCGCCTCCCCGCTGAGACCGAGCTGGAAACCATTGACATCAACATCAACGTGGGTCCTCAGCACCCGGCCACGCACGGCGTCTTCCGCATGGTGCTGACGATCGACGGGGAGCTGGTCACCGACCTCGACCCCGTCATCGGTTACATGCACCGCGGCAACGAGAAGCTGCCGGAGTACTGCGACTATCGCCAGGTGATTGGCTATCACGATAGGACCGACTACCTGGCGCAGTTCAACACGGAGCACTGTTTCGTGGAGGCTGTCGAAAAGCTGGCGGACATTCGTCCGCCTGAGCGCGCCGAGTACATCCGCGTGATCCTGGCGGAGATGAACCGTATCGCCAGCCACCTCATGTTCGTGGGCGCCTTCGGCACGGATATCGGGCTGTTCGGCACCTCCTTCATGTACGCCTTCCGCGACCGGGAGACGATCCAGGACTTCTTCGAGGAGATCACCGGCGAACGGATGATGTACAACTACTTTCGTCCCGGCGGTGTGGCCTGGGACGTAACGGAGAACTTCCGCGAGCGCTGCCGGCAGGTGCTAGGCCAGATAACGCGCGGCCTCCAGGACCTGGACGGTCTAATGATGGGGAACGAGGTAGTGCTGGCACGCTGTCGGGGCATTAGCCCGGTCTCCCAGGAGGACGCCATCAACTGGGGCCTGACCGGGCCCATGCTGCGCGCCACCGGCCTGAAGCATGATATCCGCCGGGCGGAGCCGTACTCGATTTATGATCGGTTCGAGTTCGAGATCCCCACCGGTGTCCAGGGCGACGTGTACGACCGGCTGGCCGTGCGCCTGGAGGAGATGCGCCAGTCCACGCGCATCGTGGAGCAGGCGCTGGACGGGATGCCGGAGGGGCCCATTATGGCCGAAGGGATGAAGCGCATCCTGCGTGTCCCGGCTGGTGAGATTTACATGCGCGTGGAGAGCCCCCGCGGGGAGTACGGCGTGTACATTGTTTCCAACGGCTCCGATAAGCCTTACCGCCACAAGGTGCGCGGCGCCTCTTTCTCGAACCTGTCGGCGCTGCGGGCCATGTGCGTGGGCCACTATGTGGCGGACGTGATCACGATCCTGGGGTCCATCGACATCGTGCTGTGCGAGGTGGACCGGTGAGTGAGGAAATGGGCAAGCGGAGATGGGAAATGAGAGCGGCCTGCTACGCGTGTCCTGACCCACGTCGCCCCTCCACCCCAGATTCCTTCGCGGAGGGACCGAGCGGCTACGATCGCACGTCATCGCCGCTCAGAATGACAGCCGACGGGCTCGCGCCGGAGGCGCCACGGTGATCGCTGGCAACGCCTGGGTCGACGGGCTGGCCCGCATGGGGATCATCGGTGCCCTGGTGCCGGTGGCCGTCATCATCCTCACCTGGGTAGAGCGCAAGGTCATCGCTCGCCTGCAGATGCGGCTGGGGCCCATGCGCGTGGGCCCCTATGGCGTGCTCCAGGGAGTCGCCGACACGATCAAGCTTCTAACGAAAGAGGACCTACGTCCCCAGACGGCGGACCGCTGGACGTTCGAGCTGGCGCCCTTCGTCATCGTCGTCCCGGTGCTCATGGCGCTGGTCAGCCTGCCCTTCACGGCGGACCTGCTGGTGCGCAACCTGAGCCTGGGCCTGTTCTACATCGTCGCCGTGTCGGGGCTTTCCATCGTCGGCTTCGTGATGGCCGGTTGGGGATCGGACAGCAAGTACGCCCTGCTGGGCGGCATCAGGGCGGGCGCGCAGCTGATCAGCTACGAGATACCGCTTGTGCTGGCCATCGTGGCGGTGGCCATGCTGGGCCAGAGCCTGAACCTGGAGCAGATCGTCGCCGCCCAGGATGATGTCCCCTTCATCGCCTTCCAGCCCCTCGCCTTCCTCATCTTCGCCGTGGCGGGGCTGGCAGAACTGTACCGGCAGCCGTTCGACATCCCGGTAGCGGAGTCGGAAGTGGTGGGCGGGCCGTTCGTGGAGTACTCCGGTATCCGCTGGTCGATGTTCCAGATGGCGGAGTTCGTAAATCTGGTGCTAATCTCTATACTGGGCTCACTGATCTTCCTGGGCGGCTGGAACTGGCCCATCGGGGGCGACGCGCCGGGCGTGGCTCAGGCGGCGTTGATGTTCGTCAAGGCATCGATGTTCATCCTCTTCTTCATGTGGATGCGAGGCAGCCTGCCGCGCCTGCGCATCGATCAGATGATGTCCTACTGCTGGCAGCTACTGTTGCCGTTCGCCTTCCTGCAAATCATGATCAACGGGTTTGTG
>JBGPMY010000258.1:0-3092 GCA_041487235.1 Dehalococcoidia bacterium | reverse complement strand
GTTGCTGCGGGCCTACGCCCCCGTGACGATGGCCCGAGTCGTCACCCAGGACTACCAGTACGACGGCTGCCCGATGTCCGCTGGCGACCGGGTGCTGATGTCGTTCCCCGCGGCCAACCGGGACCCCGAGAAGTTCCCTGACCCGGATACCGTGATCCTCGACCGGCGGGAGAATCCCCACATCGCCTTCGGTGTCGGGATTCATCGCTGCGCCGGCTCCAACCTGGCGCGCATGGAGATGCGCGTCGCCATCGAGGAATGGCTCAAGCGTATCCCCAAGTTCCGTCTCCAGGACCCAGACGCTGTTACCTGGGCGGGCGGACAGGTGCGCGGCCCGCGCTCGCTACCGGTGGTGTTCCCGTAATGCGAATCAAGGTAGACCAGGAGAAATGTCAGGGCCACAACCGCTGCTTCGTCGTGGCTTCCGAGCTGTTCGAGCTGGACGACTACGGCTACTCCCACGAGGTCAATGAAGGCGCCGTGCCGCCCGAGCTGGAGGAGAAGGCCAGGCGCGCGGTGGCCAACTGCCCGGAGCGCGCCATCAGCATCGACGACCTCAAGGAGGCGTGACAGGGGGGTCAGCTGCTGCCAGGAACATGTGACGCCGCTGCGGGGCGCGCGCTACGGCGTCGCCGTTACCTGGCGCTGGCACCAGGCGTACAGCGCGTCGTAGACGATGAACTCGCGGGCCAGGATCTCGTGGTCATCCTTCAGCCCCAGGTAGCCGAACCCCTCCGCGATCGCCTTGAGGCCCGGCGCCTGCGGCCGCCCGTACAGGTCCTGGGCCACGTCCGCGCCGTGCACGATCTCCTGTAGCAGCCGGATCGCCGGATCGTCGATGCGGTACTTGTCGACGATCGCCTCGAAGCTGCACTTGCCGTCGCGATGCCCCAGCTCCGCGCCCGGCACGTCGAACGGCGTTGCCCCTTCCCGCTCGGCTGTCTCCATCACCCGATCCGGCGCCACGAACAGGAACTCCGCGTCGGGGTCGACGAACTTCTCGATCAGCCAGGGGCAGGCCACGCGATCGACCTTCACCCTCTCGCGAGTAACCCACTTCATTCTCTCGTACCTCCTTCTGTCGATACCGCAACCGGTGTTTGGGCGGGGGCGCTTTCGTCGTCTATTGGGACGCGCCGGAACCACGACCAGAGCACCAGATCGTAGACGGCCTTGATCCCGCCGCCGATGAAGAACGGCAGCCCCAGCGCTATCTGCTGCGATAGGCCGGCGAGGACCGGGCCCAGCGGCCGCACGGCATACCTTGCGGTGTTAGTGTACGCCGCTGCGGCCGTGCGCTCGTCTGGGTCCACCAGCGCCGCGATGTACGCCTGCCTGGTGGGCACGTCCATCTGGCTGAGGGCGTGCCGCGCCAGCAGCAGGGCGATGGCCACGCCCAGGCTTGGCGCCAAGGGGATGGCGGCCAGGAGCAGGTTGGACGGCAGGTGGCTGAACACCATGGTATTCAGGAGGCCGGCCCGCTGCGCCAGGCGCGTCGCCACCAGGAACGATGCGGCCTGCAGCAGGCCGACGCTGAAGAAGACGAGGCCGAGCAGCTCCACCGAGACGCCGTACTTGGCTCGGAACCAGTAGGCGATGAAGCTCTGGATGACGAACCCTCCGGCGAAGGCGTCCACGGCGAAGAGGCCTCCCAGACGCAGCACTTTGGAGCGCGATCGTCGCAGCGGCAGCGCCAGTCCGTTCTTCTTGGTAGTCACCTCGACGTGGTCCGAGAGCGTGGACGCTACGATGGCGCCGAGCACTCCCACCGGCACGAACAGCAGGAAGAAGCGCTCGTCGTCCGGCACCCAGGGGAGGGCGTGCCGCACAAGCGCCGGCCCGCCCGCGGCTAGCGCGCCGGCCGAGCCCACGACGGCGGCTATGGCGTTGTACGTCCCGAACACGCGCGTCCGGTCGCGGTGATCCAGCCCCGTGGGCAGTATCGCCTGCTCCAGGGATGTGAACGGCCCCGACTCGACCACCTCCGTCGACAGAGTTCCCGTGAGCGCGACCAGCGTCAGTATCCAGAAGGAGTCGGTCAGCCCGAAGGCGGCCCCTGATGCCGCTAGGCCGACGAACAGCGCGACGTAGAAGCGCCTGCGGCCGATGCGATCGCCCAGAGTGCCTACGGCGATGGACATGAGGGCCGTGCCGGCCACGATGGCCGTCAGCAGCAGCCCGACTCGCGCGCTGGGCCAGCCCCGCGCCTCCAACGATGCCCCCAGGAGGACGGAGCCGAAGCCGTAGACGAGGGCCCGCAGCGCCTGCGCCAGGAACACGCGGCGGACGTCGGCGTTCATCTGGCTGGCTGGCGGCCGCCGGCTAGCGGCTCTCTGCACGGCCCGCGCGACCGTGGTACTCGATCATCTTGCGCGGGCGTAACCGGATCGTGACGCCATCCTCGCCGGTCGTGCGCTCGACGTAGCGGCGGGCGAGCTCCTCGCCCAGGTAGCGTGCCGCCAATCGCAGGCGCTCATCGGGCGATAGCGCCGGCCCGATCGCGGCGCTGCCGTGCGCCATCACGGCATAGTAGGGCAGCGTGCGGCGATCGACGACCAGCGTGAGGTTGGCGTTCGTCTCGACGTTGCGGTGCTTCTGGGACCCGCGCCCGGTGCTGATGATGAACACCCCGTCCTCGTACAGATACCAGACGGGCGCCGCGTGAGGCCGCCCGCGCCGGTCCACGCTGGCGAGCACGGCCACGTTGGCTTCTTGCAGGAACTGTTCGGCTTCGGTGGCGCTCATGGCGGTATTGTAATACGACCTCGCGTTGACAGGCTCGCCAGCGGGTACCTACAATCGAATCGCCGCGTGGCGCGGGAGCGGGCGTAGCTCAGTGGTAGAGCATCTGCTTCCCAAGCAGAGGGTCGTGGGTTCGATCCCCATCGCCCGCTCCAGATACGACCATTGGGATGACAGATTTGTATCCTGAGATCGAACCGCACGAGCATGGGATGCTGGAGGTGGGTGACGGCAATCTCATCTACTGGGAGACCTGCGGCAATCCGCGCGGCAAGCCGGCCGTCGTTTTGCACGGCGGTCCTGGCTCCGGGTGTTCGCCGCGGTTTCGCAGGTTCTTCGATCCAAGCGCC
>JBGPMY010000257.1:0-3115 GCA_041487235.1 Dehalococcoidia bacterium | reverse complement strand
GACCGCAGCATCTGGTATTCCTTGTCCGAGAGGGTCTGGCTGGGCGCGACGACGATGCTATCGCCGGTGTGAACGCCCATGGGGTCGATGTTCTCCATGTTGCAGACGGTGATGCAGTTGTCGGCGGCGTCCCGCATCACCTCGTACTCGATCTCCTTCCAGCCCAACAGCGAGCGCTCCAGCAGCACCTGGTGAATGGGCGAGGCGGCCAGCCCGCCGCGCACGATATGCTCCAGCTCATCGCCCGTGCGCGCCACGCCGCCGCCGGTGCCGCCCAGCGTATAGGCCGGCCGCACCACGAGCGGCAGCCCTATCTCCGTGGCGACTTTCGCGGCCTCAGCCACGCCGGTGACCGTCGCCCCGTCCGGCACCGGTTCGCCGATCTCCTCCAGGAGCTGCTTGAACAGCTCGCGGTCCTCTGCCTTGCGGATCGTCTCGATGGGCGTGCCCAGGAGCCGGACGTTGTAGCGGTCGAGTATTCCCGCGTCGGCCAGGGCGACCGCCAGGTTGAGGCCGGTCTGTCCCCCCAGCGTGGGCAGCAGCCCGTCCGGCCGCTCGCGCTCGACGATGCGCGTGATGATGTCCACGGTCAGCGGCTCGATGTAGATGGTGTCGGCGATCCCTTCGTCAGTCATGATCGTGGCCGGGTTGGAGTTGACGAGGACGGTGTGCACGCCCTCCTCGCGCAGCGAGCGGCAGGCCTGAGAGCCGGAGTAGTCGAACTCCGCCGCCTGCCCAATGACGATAGGCCCGGAGCCGATGATGAGGACCTTGCCGGGCTTAGCGGTCATCGCTCTGAAAATAGGATTGAAGAAGCGGCGTCGCCATAACGAGAGCGGGGGAGCGCAGAGGGGGCGCGGCCCCCTTCGCCGGGGGTCTGGGGGTGTCCCCCAGATTTACACCCCTGGGTGGGTTGGGTGGGAAGAAGGACGTTACGATTACTAGCATGGAGGAGCGTGGCAGAGGAATACTATAATATGACCGAGGAGCTATTCGCGTGGTTGCGCCAGCAGTTGACCTAGACAAAATCGTCGCCGAGTTCGTTTCTCTCCTGAGCGAGGCTGTGAATGTAGAGACCATCGTCCTCTACGGTTCCTATGCGAATGGCTCTCCAGACGAGTGGAGCGATGTCGACATCGCCGTCATCTCCCCTGACTTCGAAGGCCGCTCCACCTGGGACCGCCAAGAAATCATTGCTAGGGCCACCGTCGGCCGAGCATATCGCCTGGCCCCCATCGGCTATCCGTCCAGCGAGTACCATAACCCCGGCCGTCACTCCTTCCTGCGCGAGATCATCCGCACCGGCCGCATCGTATACGAAGCGCCGCGCGAGTAGCGGCGACCGCCCAGACGATGGGCCGGAGCCGATGATGAGTGGGGCCAACCACTTGTTGATGTTGGGGTAGTTCACGATGGACCTTCCCTCCCCCTCCGCACGTCCATCACGAGGAACGACAGCGCGCTGAGGCCGGCCAGGATCAGCAGCACCGCGCCCTGCGTGCCCCAGCCCAGGGCGGTCAGGCCGCTCAGCAGGAGGACGGCGCCCACCAGGGCCAGGCCCCAGCGGCGCCACGTCCGCCAGCGGGCGCCTGCGGGCCGCGCCATGACGACGGCCAGCGTCCCCAGGGCGAAGGCGCCCAGCACGGCCGGGAAGCCGATGAGCGCCACTGCCAGCGCGACGTCGTCACTATCGCTGGTGGTCAGGGCGATGGCCATGATGACGCCCGCCCCCAGCGCCAGCAGGCCCAGCGCGGAGACCGTCCAGAGCCAGGCCCAGGTGACGCGGAGAGAGCGCCTCTTCACAGCGGCAGCTCGTACTGCATCCCCTGGCCCACCATCTGCGCCAGGCTGCCGATATCGCTGAAGAAGGAGAGCGCCTGCTCGTTGCCTGCCGGCAGCGTCCCCCGCAGCTTCTTGTAGCCGGTCGCCCGCGCGAAGTCCGTCGCCATCAGCGCCAGCTCCCGCCCTACCCCCTTGCGCCGCGCCGACGGCAGCAGCCACACGCCCATCACCGCCTCGGTCGCGTCCGGCGGCGTCTGCTCTGAGCCGGCCGTAGGGTCCGGCGACAGCACTGCGAAGCCGCAGATCGCGCCCTGCACCTCGCAGACGAAGACCCCCCCGCGATCGCTGGCGAAGAGAGCGGCGATCCCGTCCGCCGTCGGCCGCTGCGGCAGCCCGCTGCCCTCGCCCAGCTCGTCCCAGATCTGCTCGCCCACGGCGGCGATCGCCTCGGCGTCGGCCTCGATGGCCTGGCGGAACGTTGGTTCAGGCATGAGGGTCCTTCCAGTCATAGAGCTTGATACCCGGAATTCGCTCGAAGTCCGGATCGAAGCTAAATACCTCGTGACCACCCTCGAGCGCAACGGCAGCAACGATCAGGTCGGTCAGGGGAATGCTTTGGCCAGAGGCCCGAAGCTCACGCGATAGACGCCCGGCTCGGGCCCAAGCCGCGCGCTCCACCTCGACATACGTTGCGGCTCCTAGCGCCGCGTCCAACCGGGTAACGTCGTCCTCCCCGCTCGCGCCCTGCAGGATTTCGGCGAGCACGACGCCTGTCAGGAGAACTTCGCGCCGATCGAGAAGACGGTCCAAGCGGCGACCCGGGTCACTGTCGGTGCGCCGCAGGTAGTCGATCCACACATTCGAATCTACGATTACCACCCGGATTTCCGCATCTTCTCGAGCTCCATCCGCTCAAGCTCGTCGAGGTTGTCTTCGATCTCGATTTTTCCGCGCAGGGCACGCAAGTCCTCCAGCCGGCGCCGCCGAATGAACTCTCGCATCGCTCGATTGACTGCTTTCCCTTTGTCTTTCTCGCCCGTCGCGCAAAGGACTTCGGACAATAGCTTTTCGTCTAGATTGATCGTCGTGCGCATCATTTCACCCCATCATCATATGATGCTCTCATCATACACCAACATCACGCATCATCTCCAGGAAGCGGTCGAAGACGTACACGTTGTCCAGCGGCCCCGGCGACGCCTCCGAGTGATACTGGATGGAGATCACCGGCTCCGTGCGATGGCGCAGCCCCTCGCAGGTGCCGTCGTTCAGGTGCACCTGCGCCACCTCGATGTCGCCCGACAGGCCGTCCGGGTCGACGGCGTAGCCGTGG
>JBGPMY010000256.1:0-3117 GCA_041487235.1 Dehalococcoidia bacterium | reverse complement strand
CGGCGGCAGGCGCCTGGGAGATTGAAGGCCCGCACTGGCGCATGAGCGAGACGCCGGCCCAAGTCCGGCTGCCGGCGCCGCGCTTCGCCGAGCACAACGACTACGTCTTCGGGGAGCTGCTGGGGTTGACGGGCGATGAGATAGAGGCGCTGAAGGCGGAGGGCGTGACGGGGGACGCGCCGAACTGGGCCGTGCACCAGTAGATGGCGGATGCCTCCTATACCCCCGTCGACACGCCGATGACGCGGCCGATGGCGAAGGTGAGAGCGGCGGCCGCCGCGCCCAGGCCCACCTGACGCAGGCCACTCAGCAGGGCGCTGCGTCCCGTAAACAGTGAGAGCGATGCGCCCACAGCGAACAGCGCCAGGCCACTCAGCGCCGCACTGGCCGCGACGAAGGGCGTCGAGGCGCTGGAGCTGATGGCGAACGGAATGACCGGCACGACAGCCCCCGCGGCGAACGCCAGAAACGAGCCGATGGAGGCGCCCCAGGGCGAGCCCAGCGCCGACGGGTCCAGCCCCAGCTCCTCTCGCACGAGGGTATCCAGCGCCACCTCCGGGTTCTCCATCAGTCGAGCGGCCATGGACTCGGCCTGCTCCTTGGGAAGCCCCTTGGCCTGGTAGATCAGGACCAGCTCGCGGTGCTCCTCCTCGGGTGCCGCCTCCAGCTCGTCGCGCTCCAGCTCTATCTGACGTTCGAACATCTCCCGCTGCGCCCGCATCGACACGTATTCGCCGGCCGCCATGGAGAACGCCCCCGCCAGGAGGCCGGCGACGCCGGCCAGCAGGACGAACTTCCCTTCGGTCTGCGCGCCGGCGAACCCCATCACCAGGGAGGCGTTGGAGACCAGCCCATCGCTGACGCCGAAGACGCTGGCGCGGAGTGTGCCCCCGCCACCCGTGCGGTGCCATCTCTCGCCGGCGGCGATGCTCTCCGCCGGCGCGGCTTCGGGCCGCTCCAGACGGGACATGATCCGCCGGTGCTCGCGCTCGTCCGGCGCCATCGCTTGCGCGGCCTCGTCCTGCGCCATGTAAGCGGTGTAGGCCCCCGCCTCCATGTTGCGCACGATGGCCAGCACAGACCTCACGCCGAAGCGCCTGGCCGCGAAGCCGATGAAACGGACGCGAAGGCTGGGGCCGCGCTCTCGCGGCTGGACGCCGGCCTCTCGCAGCTTCTGCCGCCAGACGTCGGCGTGTTTGACCTCCACCTCGGCGAGCTGGCGGAAGATCGACTGGCGTTCCGGGTCGCGCTCGACTTCGGCCAGGATCTCGTAGACGGCGATGCCGTTGATCTCGTCGTCCAGGTTGGACTGGTAGCGGCGGATACTGTGGCGGTCAGGGGTCTCTTTGGGCTCGGCGGTCATCAGTTCCACTATAACTGATAGACGAGAAGCGGTTGGGCCACTTGCGACCGTCATGTCGAGGTCTGAAGACCTCGACCTACATTAACACAACAAATTCGCGGCGGTGTCCCGTGGGCCCTAGACGTGGCTGAGGGCCCCGCCCTCGATCCAGATCACCTGGCCCGTCAGGTAGACGGCGGCTTCGGACGCGAGGTACACGGCGACGCCGGCGATCTCCTCCGGCTTGGCCAGCCGCTTGTAGGGGAGGTAGCGCTCCAGCTGCCGCTTCGTGTCCTCATCGGCGATGAGGCCCATCCCTTCCGTCCAGCCGGCGCCGATGGCGTTGACGTTTATGCCGCTGCGCGCCCACTCCAGCGCCAGGGCCCGCGTCAGGTTCAGCACGCCGGCCTGCGCGGCGCAGTAGGCGGCGCCGTTGGCCATCCCCCGCTCGCCGAGAAGCGAGGAGACGTTAATGACGCGCCCGTGGCCCTGCGCCAGCATGGGCTTGGCGGCGGCGCGACAGGCCAGGTAAACGCCCGTCAGGTTCACGTCGATGACGCGCCGCCACTCGGCGGGCGAGATCTCCGTCAGCGGCTTGGCGAAGGGGAGGTCATGGGCGTTCACCAGCACATCGATCTGTCCCAGCTCGGAGAGTGTGCGGTCCATCGCCGACTGTACGTCCGCCTCCACCGCCGCGTCGATCATCTGCGCGAACCCCCTGCGGTTGAGCGCCCAGATCTCGTTGGCGCAGGAGTTGGCCGCCACCTCCTCGCGCTGCGAGCGGGTCGTCGTGGTCACGCCCACGTTGGCGCCGGCCTCCGCCAGCGCCACGGCGACGGCGCGGCCCAGGGCGCCTGAGGCGCCGATGACGAGCGCCGCCTTCCCCTGCAGCGAGAACCCTTCGACTACGCTCAGGGCAGGCTGCTCCTGCATCAGGGCCCCTGCTCCAGCGGAACGATGGGCGCGAAGCCGGTGGGCGCCTGTCCGCCGGCCAGCCCGCCGCCGTCCAGCACGATGATCTGGCCGTTCATGTACGCCGTCAGGTCCGAGGCGAGGAAGACGCAGAGGGGGCCTAGCTCCTCGTCCTTGCCCAGGCGGCCCATGGGCGTGTACTTGCCGCCGCGCCACCACTCGATCATTGCCGGGTCGTCGTGGGGGAACAGGCCGGGGGCGATGAGGTTGGCCTGAATCGCCGGGCCGTAGGTGAGCGATAGGGAGCGGGTGAAGTTGATGAGGCCCGCCTTGGCGGAGGTGTACATGAAGTTGTCGCGCCCGGCGCGCAGGCCGAAGCCCGAAGTCAGGTTGATGATCTTGCCGCTGCCCTGCTTCACCATGTGCGGGATCACGGCCCGGCAGCAGTAGACGGTGCCGGTCAGGTTGGTGTCGATGCCGGTGCGCCAGATGTCGTCGGTGATGTTGGTCAGGGTGTTGGCGAAGCCCGGGGTGACGCCGCCCGCGTTGTTCACCAGGATGTCGATGCGCACGTACTCAGCGATGACGGCGTCGACCATGGCGTCGACGGACTGGGAGTCGGTCACGTCACAAGTCACCGCCAGGCAGCGACGGCCCTTGGCGCGCACCAGCTCCGCCGTCTCATCGATCTGCGCTCGAGTGCGGGCCGTGGCCACGAGGTCGGCGCCGGCCTCGGCCAGGGCCAGGGCCATGGCGCGGCCCAGGCCGCGCCCGGCGCCGGTGACGACGGCGACTTTGCCGTCGAGCTTGATCTTGTTGAGGATACCCATCGCTAGCTTTCGCGCGCCTTCGTGCGGCCGTCG
>JBGPMY010000255.1:0-3152 GCA_041487235.1 Dehalococcoidia bacterium | reverse complement strand
TTGGCGTGGCTCAAGTTAACCTCGCGCGGGCGTCCGTTGATCCCCGTGGCGTACAGCTCGGGCGGTTCGGTCAACCAGGTCGCAGTGAAGGCGACGCGATCGCCGCCGGGTGCCAGGGCGAACCCCTCGATCTGCCTCTCGCCGTCGACCATCCTGCTGACCGAACCGTTGCCCAGGCCGGCCCGATACAGCGCCAGGGTTCCGCGGTCGCCGGCGATGAACAGCAGGCCGCCGCCATCCGGCGTCCAGCAGAAGGTGCGGCCCATCATGAACACCGGCCAGCCGGACACCGGCCGGTCGATGGCAGCGCTTGCGGAGCGCGGCGCCTGGCCGCCCGCCGACGGGAGCACCAACAGGTGCATGTTCTTGGAGAGGCCCGCCTCCCCGCTCTCGTGGCCGACGAAGGCGATGTGTCGTCCGTCCGGCGAGAACGTGGGGTGGGCCACGGAGCCCCGGCTGCGCGTCAGCTTGCGCGCCCGCCCGCCCGTGGCCGGGACTACCCAGACGTCTGTTCGCCACTGGCGCTGGTGGCGGTCCCGCTCTCGGTCTGACACGAAGGCGATGCGCTGACCGTCCGGCGACCAGGCCGGCTGATCGTCGAACCAGTCTCCGTTCGTGATCTGCCGCTCTTCATCGGATTCGATGTCAATAGTGAAGATGTGAGTGCGGCGCTCATCGAAGAAGCCGATGCCGTCCAGCTTGTAGCGCAGGTCCCGGATCACGCGCGGCTCCGCCTTCTCGATGGGATCGCGCTCCTTCGGGTCCTTGTACTCGCCGACCCGCGCGGAGTAGGCGACGCGCTTGCTATCCGGCGACCACGCCGGCTGGGAGATACCGTGCTTCGACTTAGTGACCTGGCGCGCCTCGCCTCCATCAATGGGGGCCACGAACAGCTGGTTCTTGTCGCCGCGATCGGAGACGAACACCAGGTAGCGGCCGTCCGGCGACCAGCGCGGGCTGTGGTCTTTGTTCCCCTGCGTGAAGCGGCGCGCGGACGACCGGCCGTCGATCGGCGCGACGTAGACGGCCATTCGCGTTTCGTTCGCCTCCTTGTCCGGCCACGCGACCACGTAGGCGACCTGCTTGCCGTCCGGCGATATCTGTGGGTCGGCCAGGTTGCGCAGCAGGTAGAAGTCTTCGGGTTGCACGCCTCGCTTGGATGCCTTCGGCATGGGGCCGCTCCTTGCTCAGATTTGAGATGGGGCGCTGATGGCAACAATGGTGCGCGAAGGCGCAGCCGCTGTCAACGGGGCGCCAGGAGGGGACGGCGCGCTACGCCTCTAGCTTGACATCGCCGAAGGTGATCGCCGAAAGCTTAACGTCCTGGCGCGGGCTGCGAAATGTGATGGTGATATCGCCGGCGGTGTCGGGGTCCTGGATATCGTTGACCGGAATGGCGCCGTCGTGGAGTTCCCACAAGGAGTGGACCTGGCGGTCGCTCTGCACGGCGGCCACGATCTTCTGGCGCACCAACTCCTTCTGGTCGTTGGGCCAGGCGTCGATGTGGTCCATCTCCGGATCGGTCATCCCGTGGTCGCGCAGTAGCTGCCGGACCCAGGCGGGCAGCGTGTCCAGCGCGTGGGCGCTGGTGACCTCGCTGAAGTGAGGGTTCTGCTGATGACGGCTGGGGTTGGTCATGAGCCGGTCGAGAGACTCGGTCATGTTGGTCCTACCGGTCTGCAGAGCCTTGGCGAACGTCCTGATCGTACTGAACGGCGGCACGGCGTTGCTCCCTTCTTCCGGCGTGTTTGAAGGCGCCGGATTCGCATCTGTGGATCGTCAACTGTCGACTGTGTTGTCATCCTCCCGCCAGCGCACCTCGTAGATGCGCACCGGGTCCTCGAAGCCCTTGAGCACCACGTCACCGCTGTCGGCGAAGAGAAAGCCCTTGCCTGTGGCGAGGCCGCGGACCACGTCTGAGGCCATGATCTGACCCGGCTGGGCGTGGTCGCAGATACGGCGGGCCAGCTGCACGGCGGCGCCGAACAGGTCTTCCTCTTCCGCGACAGGCTCCCCGGAGTTCAGGCCGATGCGCACGGCCATCGGTTCGACGGCCGGCTGGCCGTGACCCGCCGCTGTAAGGGCGGTTCGCGAACCGCCCCTAACTGGTGCGCTGTTCCACTCAACGAAGGCCCGCTGGATGGCGATGGCGGACTCCAGCGCACGGGTGGCGGACGCGAAGGAGGCCATGATGCCGTCGCCGGTGTGCTTGATCTCTCTGCCCCGGTGCGTCCTGAGGGCCTTGCGGACGATAGTGTTGTGGGCGCGCACAAGTTCCTGGGCCTCGGCGTCGCCCAGGCGCTGCGTGAGCGCGGTAGAGCTCACCATATCGGTGAACAGGATTGTGACGGGCGCGTGAGCCTGCGGAAGCTCTGCCTCCATCTCGGCCCCTGGCTCGTCGCCCAGAAATTCGTGAATCGCTCGCAGCACGGAGTCCACGTCGCCCAGGATGGGCATGGGAGACGCACCCTCCAGCAGGGCCAGGCGCGCGCCGGGTATGCGGGACGCCAGCTCCCTGACGACCTTCAGATCGAAGGTAGGTATCTGGCGGCGGTGCAGCACCAGGGTTGGGCAACTGACCTGCGCCAAGAGCGGTGTGACGTCGACATCGTATAGGGCTCGAACGGCGGCACGCGTCATCTCCGGCGTGGCGCACTCTCGGTAGAAGGCGGCGAAACGGCGCGCCTCCTCGCCGGCGGACCACCCCAGGATGACGCTGGCCACCGTCTCCGTGTAGATCTCCCAGTCCTGGTCAAGGAGGGCCCGGAACGCCTGCGTGCGCGGCCACCCCGAGACGTCGGCCCGGCGGGCCCAGGTGCACCAGAGGATGAGGTGCGAAACCCGCTCGGGGTGGCGTGCCGCATAAGCGATGGTCGCCATGCCGGAGTCCCCGGAGGCGAATAGGGCGAATCGCTCAAGGCACAGGAGATCGACAACCGCTTCCAGGTCGCGCATCTGGGCGTCTAGCGAGAAGTCCGTCACGTCTCGATCCGAGAGCCCGAACCCGCGGGCATCGTAGCGAATCAGCCTTCGCCTACCGGCCAGCCGCTGATACCAGCGGCGGCACTCGGGAATCTGCCACTCCAGTTGCACGTGGCTGAACGGCACGTTCGGCACGTGCACGAAGGGATCGCCTTCCCCCAGCGTCCAGA
>JBGPMY010000254.1:0-3169 GCA_041487235.1 Dehalococcoidia bacterium | reverse complement strand
TGATCCTCTGCAGCATAGCTTTTGACGTTGAGTCTGCGCGCGCGCCTTGCTCCCGCTCGCCGGTTGGCGCCCCGCCATGAAGGCCGCGACGGCCATCGGGGCCGATGCATCGGGCGTCGCTCTCACCACTCGCCTCCGCTCGCTGCGGGACTTTCGGTCGCTGGCGGTGGTCACGGTGCTCGCTACGTACGCGCTCATCGTCCTGGGCGGGACGGTGCGGGCGACGGACTCGGGGACGGCCTGCCCGGACTGGCCGCTGTGCCACGGGCGGGTGATCCCGCCCCTGGAGACCCACGTGCTGATCGAGTACTCGCACCGGCTGGTGGCGTCCGTCGTGGGGTTCCTGATCCTGGGTACCGTGTTCTGGGCCTGGAGGCGGGAGCGCGAGAACAAGTTGGTGTTCCGGGCGGGCATCGCGACGGTGGCCCTGCTGGCGGGCCAGGTGGCCCTGGGCGGGGTGACGGTGAAGACGGAGACGGCGGCGTCCGTCGTCGCGCTGCACCTGGCGATGGCGCTGGCGCTGCTGACGATCATGATCGTCATCGCCGTGCGCTCGCTAGCTCAGTCCGCGGATCGTACCCGGGAGAACCGCGGCGGCGGCCTGGCGGAGATGGCGAGGGAGATCGGTGGCGTGCGGTTGGTGGCGCTGGCGGGGACGTTCGCCCTGATCATCGTCGGGGCGTACGTGTCGCAGACGGGCGCTGGGCTGGCCTATCCCGACTGGCCGCTGTTCGACGGCAAGCTGGTCTCCGCGGGGGGACGGTTGGCGGACCTACACTACGCCCACCGGCTGCTGGCGGCGGTCGTGGGTCTCCTCCTTGTCGCGCTGGCGGTCGAGACCTGGAAGCGGGAGCGGCGGACGGTCGTGATGGCCGTGGTGGCGCTGGCCGTGGTAGTGTACGCGGCGCAGGTTATCGTGGGCGCCAGCAACATCTGGCTAGACCTGGCGACTTCGGTGCGCATCGTCCACCTGGCGCTGGCCTCAGCGCTGTGGGGCGTGTTAGTGTTCGCCGTGGCATGGAGCTATCTGGCGACGCGGACAGCGGCGGGAGAGGGAGTCCCGGGTGCTTAGCGCCGTAGCGACGACGACGCGCGTGGCCCGCGACGTGCGGGAGACGGCGTGGGCGTACGTGCGGCTCACGAAGCCGCGCATCGTGGCGCTGCTGGTGATCACCACCGTCCCGGCGATGATCCTGGCGGAGGGCGGACTGCCTCCCCTCTGGCTGGTGCTGGCCACTGTGTTGGGCGGTTCCGTGGTGGCGGGCGGCGCCAACGCCATGAACATGTACTTTGACCGCGACATCGATGAGCTGATGCTGCGCACGCGGGAGCGGCCGGTACCGGCGGGGCAGATCGAGCCGGAGAAGGCGGCTGTGTTCGGGATGCTGTTGGGCGGCGGCGGGTTCCTGTTTCTGGACCTGTTCGTGAATCTGCTGGCGGCCTGCCTGACTCTTGCGGCCTTCGCGTTCTATGTCGTCGTCTACACGCTGCTGCTGAAGCGAACGACGCCACTGAACATCGTCATTGGCGGCGCAGCGGGGGCGATGCCGCCAGTGATCGGCTGGGCAGCCGTGACGGGCGAGCTCTCCGTGCCGGCCCTCATCATGTTTGGCATCGTGACAGTGTGGACGCCGCCGCACTTCTGGGCGCTTTCCATGAACTACAGCAGCGACTACAAGCGGGCCGGCGTGCCGATGCTTCCGGTGGTTGCTGGAGAGGATGAGACGAAGCGCCAGATCATGCTGTACTCGCTGGCGCTGGTGGCTGTATCTCTGCTGCTGGCGGCCTGGGGCGCAGCGGGCCTCATCTACCTGGCCTCAGCGAGCGTGCTGGGGGCGGTGTTCGTCTACTACGCTTACCGTCTGTGGCGCGACGGCGCCGCCAGGGCCTCTGCGGCCCTCTTCCGCTACTCCATCGTGTACCTGGCGCTGCTGTTCGCGGCGATAGCGGTGGACGGTCTGCAGTGAAGCTGGCGTGGCTGCATCGACCGCAAGTGGGACGCCTTATCGGGGCGCTGGTGTTGCTGGCGTTAATCGCCCTGATGCTGAGCGGCTGCGAGACGGAGACGCCCCAGAACACGTTCGCCGCCAAGGGGGAGGTGGCCCGGGAGCAGCGGGATCTGTTCTACCTGGCGATGTGGCCGGCGATCGTCATCATGATTCTCGTGATAGGGCTGCTGGTCGTCGCCCTTTTTCGCTTCCGGCGCCGGCACAAGGACGAGCTGCCGAAGCAGGTGCACGGCAACACACGGCTGGAGCTGGCCTGGACGATCGTGCCAGCCGTGCTCTTGCTGGGGCTGACGGTGCCGATGCTATCGACGCTGTTCGACCTGGGCCGCGAACCGGCCGCGGACGCTTTCGTCGTCAATGTGACGGGGCGGCAGTGGGCGTGGCAGTTCGAGTATCCTGGCATCAAGGACGCTAAAGGCAAGCCGGTGGTCACTCTGGGCGACGTGCATTTTCCAGCCGGGAAGGAGATCCGGTTCAACATCGAGGCGGTGGACGTGATTCACAGCTTCTGGATACCCAGGCTGGCCGGCAAGTTGGATGCCGTCCCCGGGGAACATCACCGCATGTGGATCAAGGCAGACGAGCCGGGAAGCTACTCCGGCCAGTGCGCAGAGTTCTGTGGTCTGGGCCACGCCGGCATGAAGCTGACAGCGATCTCCCAGAGCCAGGAGGACTTTGACGCCTGGGCGAAGGAGAAGCAAGGGGGAGCGAAGGTCACGGGAGGAGCGGCGAGTCCATCGCCCTCGCCCTAACGGGAGCTGAAGATGGCGACAGCACTGGAGCAGAGAGCGACGACCCTGGCGGAGGCCTTACGGGCGGTGCGCCAGAGCGCCGGCACGTACAAGGGGATCTGGAGCTGGCTCGCCACCGTCGATCACAAGCGCATCGGCGTCATGTACGGCGTGACGGCGTTCATCTTCTTCCTGGCCGGCGGCGTAGAGGCGCTGCTCATACGGCTGCAACTGGCGAGGCCAAACGCTGACATCCTGAATCCGGACCAGTACAACCGAATCTTCACGATGCACGGGACGACGATGGTTTTCCTGGTGGTCATGCCGATGAGCGCCGCCTTCTTCAACCTCCTGGTGCCGCTGATGATCGGCGCGCGAGACGTGGCCTTCCCGCGCCTGAACGCCTTCAGCTACTGGGTGTTCCTGGCG
>JBGPMY010000253.1:0-3226 GCA_041487235.1 Dehalococcoidia bacterium | reverse complement strand
CCGCCAGTTCCTGCACGCCTGGAAGCTGGCCTTCGCCATGCCCTTGGGCGGTCGCCAGGTGGAGTTCGAGTCGCCGCTGCCGCCGGACCTGCGGGAGGCGCTGGAGGCGCTGCGCTCGCAAGGCGTAGGGGCTACCGGCCGGTAGCCCCTACGCCCAGTCTTGGCCGTGGAACGGCTGCGCTCGCTACGCGGCCGGCGGCTTGCCGGCGCCGATGGGCGTGACGCCGGTAGCGTAGATGTATATGCGGGTGCCGAAGCGCGCCAGCAGCGGCTTGTGACCCTCCGCCTGCAGCTCTCGAATGTAGCGCGCCAGGACGGCGCCGTAGCCCTTGAGGGGGAGTGTGCGGTAGTACCAGTAGTCTTCGCCTGCGTAGACCAGCTTCACGCCCGGCTCACGCTGGCCGTACTCCACGTAGAGCAGTTCAATGCCGCTGGTGTAAAGAGTTTCCAGGCTCTCCGGCCGGACTTCGATCACGCCTTCCATTCTGTCGCCAAGATAGCGCTTCGCGGCGACTGGTTCAATGAGAGAGGAAATGGGCGATGGGCAACGTGAGATGAGAAGCTCGCCATCTGAATCCCCATCACGCATTCCTCTTTTCCGGCTCCGCGCACCTCGCCTTTGCTAGAATAGTGTCGCCATGACCGTCCGAGTCCGCTTTCCGCCCGCGCCGTCCGGGGAGCTGCACGTGGGGAACGTGCGCACCGCGATCTTCAACTGGCTGTTCGCGCGGCGCCACGGGGGCACCTTCATTCTGCGCATCGAGGACACGGACCAGGCCCGCGTCGTCCCCGGGGCGCTGGAGTCGATCCTGGAGGCGCTGCGCTGGCTCGGCTTGGACTGGGACGAGGGGCCGGACATCGGCGGCCCCCACGGCCCCTATGTCCAATCCCAGCGGCTGCAGCACTACCACCGCTACGCGGAGCAACTGGTGGAGGCGGGCTACGCCTACCCTTGTTACTGCTCGCCTGAGCGTCTGGACGAAGTGCGGAAAGAGCAGCAGCAACGGAAGCTTCCGCCTAAGTACGACCGGCGCTGTCGCGAGCTAACGGAAGCCCAGCGCCGCGAGTTCGTCGCGCAGGGGATCGCGCCAGTCGTGCGCTTCAAGACGCCCGCTGACGGCGAGACGGTGCTTCACGACCTGATCCGCGGCGACGTCGTTTTCGATAACGACACGCTGGACGACTTCGTCCTTGTGAGGGCGGACGGCTTCCCGGTATATCACCTGGCGAGCGTGGTAGACGACCACGAGATGCAGGTGACGCACGTCATGCGCGGCGACGACTGGCTTTCGTCTACACCGCGCCACGTCCTGCTCTACGCAGCCCTGGGCTGGCAGCCGCCCGCCTTCGCGCATCTGCCGATGATCCTGGGCCCGGACAGGGCCAAGCTCTCCAAGCGACACGGCGATACGTCCGTGCTGGAGTTCCGCGAACACGGCTTCCTGCCGGAGGCGCTCTTCAACTTCCTGGGCCTCCTGGGCTGGTCGCTCGACGATCATACGGAGATCATCGACCGCGAGACTTTCATTCGGCACTTCGACCTGGACCGGGTGCTGAAGAGCCCAGCCACGTTCAACTTCGATAAGCTCACCTGGATGAACGGCGTCTACATCCGCAGTTTGCCAGCGGAAGAGCTGGCCCAACGCGTGCAGCCGTTCCTGGAGAGAGCGATCGGGCGAGAGGTCGATCGGGACGCCCTACGGCGAATCGTCCCGCTGGTGCAGGAGCGGATCAAGCTGCTGACGGAGATCGCCGACATGGCGGACTTCTTCTTCGTCGAAGGCGAGTTGGACTACTCAGCGGAAACGCTCCTGGGCAAGAAGTGGGCGGACGATCCCGCCGGCGCGGCCCAGGCGCTGGGCCTAGTCATCGCGCGCATCGATCACCTGAGTTTATGGGAACACGAGCCGCTGGAAGCGGCCATCCGCCCCCTGGCGGAGGAGCTGGGCGTCAAGGCGGGCGATCTGTTCGGTCTGGTGCGTGTCGCCGTCACGGGCAAGACGGCCGCGCCGCCCCTATTCCAGACGATGGAGGTGCTGGGGCGGCAGAAGACGCTGGAGCGCCTGCGCTCTGCCGAGGGCCGACTCCACTCCCGCGCCGGATAGCGGAGCCGTTAGACCAAACCGAGCGCTTGCTCATTATACCGAGCGCTTTCTCGGTATAATGAGCGCTCGCTATATAATCCTATCATTTCGCCTCAAACCTATTGACGAGCCGTCCTGGCAGCAGTTTAATACTGGTAACTCAAATGTAGATGATCGGTGCAACGATGATGAACGTCAGAAAACAAAGCGGCAGGCAGAGGGGGAATCCTGAGGGAGAGGTCGGTGTGGCGGCGGAAGTCCTGTCGGGTCTCGGGGGCTCTCAAGGCCCTCGCCGCCCGCGGCTAACCCGCGAGCGGCCCCGAACTCGGCGTCTAGCATCTGCGGGGAACGCCGCACCCCCGGGGGTCTCGCCACCCCTGTAGGCGCTCGGGGCCGCCGTGTTATGGGCTCTACGGCGGCCTCTAGACAAGGAACGGGCCGCCGTTTCCACAGGGAACGGCGGCCCTTGTTATACGGCACCGAGCGCCGCTACGGTCTGCGGGGTCACTTCGCCGTTAGACCCATCACAGACATATCCGCAGTGAGACGCCCGGAGTGCATCAGGAACAGAGCCTGCAGGGCGCCTGCCACGTCGAACTCCTCTCGCCACAGCAGTTTGCCCATGCGCAGGCCAATGAAGATCGCCAGCAAGAGGCTGGCAAGGCCCGGCGCGTCCACGCTCTCCGCGTTGTAGACGCCCTCAGCTACGCCTTGGCGGATCAGGCTCTCCAGAAACTGCCGGCGCAGCCGCCAGCTCCCCCGGCTGATCTCCGCCAGATTCTCGTTCTTCAGCGATTCCGCGAATATCTCGATGTCCAGCCGCGTGACGTTATCCAGGTCAGGGTCCTGCATCGTGTCCAGGAAGAACGCACCCACCTCCCGAAAGGCGGAATGGACGTCGCTGGACTCTTCAATCATCGAGCGTAGCCGCTGCACGGTGTTCTGCGCGGTCTGCTGGATTACAGCGCTGATGATCTCTTCCTTGCTGCCGAAGTAGTGGTAGAGCCCACCCGGCGTGATCGCGGCTTCCCGGCAGATCTCGTCGGTGGTGGTCTGATGGAAGCCGCTGCGCAGGAAGCAAGCTCGCGCCGCCTCAATGATCTCCCGTCTTCGGGCCTCCAGCTCTTCCGGCTTGAGCTTGG
>JBGPMY010000252.1:0-3237 GCA_041487235.1 Dehalococcoidia bacterium | reverse complement strand
GGCTGCACCTCTGGCTTAACGTGAAGCCGCCCCTCCCGGACGCGACCAGGTTACGCTCTTTCCCTTCGGCCGTACCTGCCCATACGATGGGCGACCCGTCGGCGACCGTCTAGCGTCGGGTCGCCTAACTGGCCCGGATTTTCTTGGAAATTCCGCTCCGCACCCCCTGGCCATACCCAGGGTAGGGTGTTATTATCCTCTGTTCAATTGCTCACTGGGCTGTACGATAGCCCGATCATGACAGCAGTAGATAGACGAAGTCGAGCCGACCTGTGACCCCGATATGTGGATCATCGACCGTACTGCCGGTGACGTTAGCGGCGCCCAGGCGCAGCGCAAGGGCGATGCGGTAGAGGGATCTGTCGATTGCAGAAGTCGGAAGTCCAACGGACGGCAGCCGGCAGCGATTACTGGCGCCGTCTGCCGGATCTCCTTGGGCAGCGGCTGTTCATAAACGCCTTCTTCTTGTGGGCCAACGCCGCCGTCGGCGCTCTGGGCGGTTTCGCCTTCTGGATTTTGGCCGCCCGTCTGTATACCACAGCAGATGTGGGGTTAGCCGCGGCGACGCTATCCGCCGTCACGCTGCTGGGTACCGTCTCTCACCTGGGGCTGGGTATGGGTCTCGTCCGCTACCTGCCGGGGGCTGAGAGGCGGCAGGACCTCATAAATTTGGCCGTGACCATCGCCGCCTTGGTGGGAGTGGGCGCTTCGTTCGTCTTTCTGTTCGGGCTGCCGGTCTGGTCTCCCGGACTCTCTTACCTGCCGGACAATGCGCTTTATTCCCTGGGTTTCGTTCTCTTCGCCGCGGCCACGACAGCCGCCACGATTCCCATGATGGCCTTCGTGGCTCTGCGGCGCGCTGGCCCGGTTCTCGCCATCGGCGTGCTGGGACAGCTCCTGCGCATCGCTCTGCCTGTCCTCTTCGTCTCGCAAGGGGCGTTCGGGATCGTCGCCTCGGGTGGCGTGGCCGCTGTTATGAGCCTAGCACTGGGGCTGCTCCTTCTGAGCATGGTCCAGAAACCGTACAGGCCGGGCCCCGCCCTCAACCTCTCCTCGGCGGCCGTCCTGGTGCCTTTCGGGATGGTCAATCACCTCGCGGATCTGGCCCTACTGGCGCCGAGCCTGATCTTGCCGCTGATGGTCGTCAACGCGCTGGGGGCAGATAGCGGTGCCCACTTCTACGTTGGTTTCTTCCTGGGCGGCCTGGTCCTCATGGGGCTGCAAGGGCTCTCAACCTCCCTCTTCGCCGAGGGCTCTCACGACGCAGGCAGCCTGGAGCGAAGCGCCAGACACACCCTGGCCGGCGCTCTTGTCGTATCGGTGGCAGGCGCGGCCGCCATGCTCGTAGCCGGCGACAAGCTCCTGCTGGCCTTCGGGGCGGCCTACTCCAGGGAAGCCACGGGGCTTCTGCGCCTCCTGGCGCTGGCGGCAGTTCCAGCCTCTCTGACCTACGTGTATCTGGCCGTCCAGAGAGTGCGGGGACGCATCGCGTCGCTGCTGACCGTGTCCGGCTTGGTGTGCGCTTCTTCCCTGGGTCTGAGCTACTTCTTGTTGCCTGGCGTTGGCATCGCCGGGCCCGGAATCGGCGTGCTCGCTGGCCAATGCCTGGGCGCCCTCCTCTGCGGCGTGGATTTGGCACGCGGCGGCTGGCGAGCCAAGAGCCGGCCTGCGGCCGCAGTGAACGCCTCGCCAGCGAACGCCGGCGGAACTGATCTCGTCCCGCCCAACGGACCAGCGCCGACCGCAGTTTTCCCCGCGATCAACGGCAACGGCCACAGACCAACCGTAACCATGCTGATGTGCACGCTGAACGAGGAGAGCAGCCTCCCGCACGTCCTGGCTCAAGTTCCGGCTTGGGTCGATGAGGTACTCTTGGTGGACGGCCGCTCGACCGATCGGACGGTAGAGATCGCCGAGCGCATGCTACCGGGCCTGCGAGTTGTCTACCAGCCGGGAAGTGGTAAGGGGGACGCCCTGCGCTTTGGCGTCAGGGAGGCCACCGGTGACGTGGTCGTAACCGTCGATGCGGACGGCGAAACAGACCCTTCCCAGGCTATGAGCTTCGTGGAAGCGCTTGAGCAGGGGTATGACTTTGCCAAAGGGTCCCGATTGGCGAGCGGAAAGCCCCGGCGAATGCCTCTGTACCGCTGGTTGGGCAACCAGATCCTCGCCCAAACCTTCAATCTGCTCTTCGCTACTCGCTTCACTGATATCTGCTCTGGATATAACGCCTTCCGGCGACAGGCCTTCCTGCGCCTGCCGTTGACGTACGACAACTGCGAGATGGAGCAGCAGATGCTGGCCAGGGCCAGAAAGTCGGGCATGAAGATCGTCGAAGTGTCACATCGCAGCGAGGGCCGGATCGCCGGTGTCAGCAAGGTGTCCGCCCTGAAGCAGGGGTTCATCGACTGGCTCGTGGTCGTCAAGGAGCGGTTCCGTGGCTGACCGCCGCCTCCGGCCGTCCCGCTCCGCGGCCGGCTCTCTTCCGCTGGTGTCGGTGATCATCACCACGTATACCGACCAGCGACTCAATGACGTCCGCGACTTGCTGGGAAGCCTGAAGGCGCAGACCTACCCCCATCTCGAGACGGTATTCGTGGGGGAGAAGCTGCCCCAGCTATGCGACAGCGTAGCCGAACATGCGCAGCGTCTGGGCATGAGCAACTTTCGGGCCGAGTTCAACGCCGGCGCGCCCGGTCTCTCCCACGCCCGCAATCTGGGGGTGGAGCGCTCGTCGGGGGAGATCGCCGCCTTTATAGATGATGACGCCCTGGCCCGCCCCGACTGGGCGGAGAACGTCGTTCGCGCCCTGGCGGAGCACCCCGAGGCGATCGGTGTCACGGGCCCCGCCTATCCACTCTGGGCCAACGACTCGCTGCGGTGGTTCCCGGAGGAGTTCTACTGGATTCTCAGCTGTCCTACGCCAGGCTGGACAGGCCATCGACAGGTGGGGCCTATCCGCAACGCCTGGGGTATGAACATGGCCTTCCGCCGCGAAGCGTTCGACTACTGCCGCTTCTCGCCGGCCTTTGTCGGCGGCAATCAAGGGTCGGCCGACGGTAGCAAGGTGGGTCTGCTGGGGGACGAGACAGAGTTCTGCCTCAGGCTAACCGGCGAGAGTGGCCGTGGCATCCTCTACAGCCCGGACGTCCAGGTTCTGCATAAGGTCTACGAGCACAGACTGAGCGGCAGGTTCATTCGCCGCCGCGCCTTCTGGGAGGGCTACACCAAAGCTGC
>JBGPMY010000251.1:0-3240 GCA_041487235.1 Dehalococcoidia bacterium | reverse complement strand
TAGCCGGAGAACTCTTGGCCCAGGCGGATGGGCACGGCGTCCTGCAGGTGCGTGCGGCCCACCTTGACGATGGCGTCGAAGCCCTTGGCCTTCCGCGCCAGCGTCTGGCGCAGGGCCTTGAGGGCGGGCATGAGCTCGCCCTGGATGGACATGGCCACCGCCACGTGGACGGCCGTCGGGATCACGTCGTTGGAGGACTGGCCCATGTTCACGTGGTCGTTGGGGTGGACGAGCTTGGAGCCGCGCTCGCCGCCCAGCAGCTCGCTGGCGCGGTTGGCGATCACCTCGTTGGCGTTCATGTTGGTGGAAGTGCCGGAGCCGGTCTGGAAGACATCGAGGACGAACTGGTCGTCCAGCGTGCCGTCCGCCACCTCACGCGCCGCCTTCTGCACGGCGTCCGCGATCTTCCGGTCGAGCAGCCCCAGATCAGCGTTGACGCGGGCGGCCGCCATCTTGATGAGGCCCAAGACGCGGATGAAGGGGCGGCTGAAGCGCAGGCCGCTGATGGGGAAGTTGAGGACGGCGCGCTGGGTGGAGGCGCCGTAGTAGGCGTCGGCGGGCACCTCCATGGGGCCCATGGAGTCGCGCTCCGTGCGGGTGGGGCGGTCCCTCCGACTTCGCTCAGGGCCGGCTTCGGGCATGGCGGGGCTCCTTCCGGATTAGCGTCTGCCGGAGCCAATGATATAGCGACAGATAGCATGAGTGGAACTGTGGACATTTCGCGCAAATGTGATGCGCGTCACAGTCAGGGCCGCCGCACCCCCGCTATTATGGCGCTCGGAACAGAGAAGTTCCCTGGACAGACCGACCCCCTCCCTCGCGGGCCCCGACTGGCGAATCGGGGCCTTGCCTTTTGTGCGGACTGACCGTCCGACACAAGCGTCAGCCCCGGCGCGCGCAGTATGTAACGAAGCGGGGCTCGGTTAGCCCAGGCAGACGGGCAGATTCGGCAGGATATGGGAGACGAAGCGCAGTGTCGTCAGCGCGTCGACGGCGTCCACCGACCGGCTGCAGTCGGTGTCGCCGAACGTGACGCCACCGTTTACGCTCCCGATCTGAGGACAACCATCGCCCTGCGACACCCCCAGGTGCGCGACGAAGCGCAGCTCCTGGAGGGCGTCCACAGAGTCGACGCCGCCGCTGCAGTCCGCATCGCCGGGTATCCCCGCGGCCTCCGGAACGAGAGTGACATCCAGGTCTGTTACCGGCGGCGGCACCGTTACTGCGCCGCTGGTCTGGGAGGCATAGCCATCAGCCTCCACCACCACCCGGTAGGCGCCGGCGATGACGTCCCAACCGTAGTGGCCGGCGCCATCGGTGGTCTGCGGGTTCACCTGCGGCGCGATGGCCGGACTATCGCTGACCAGCTCGTATGGGTTCACGGTGACCCACGCGTCGCCGTCCAGCCGCTGCAGGGTGACGGTGGCCTCCGGGATCGGATCGCCCGTATCGGCGTCAGTCACGAAGCCGCTGGGGTCGACCAGGGTGATGGAGCCGATGAAATCCGTGATGGTCTGTCCCGGACAGCTCAGCACCAGCGTCAGGGGGAATTTTTGTCCGCGGCTCCCCGCCGGCGATGGGATATCGCCGCCGAAGTAGGTCATCCCTCCCACGACGGTGCCCTTCTGCAGCGGAACGCTTGTGGGCGGGTTGGTGCCCACGATGACCGTCACGGAGTCAGGCGTGGAGCCATCCGGGCAGGCCACGCGGACATCGATGCGGAAAGTCCACCCGAAACGCGGGGCGACGAGCTCGATGTTATCGCTCGCCGGGTCGCTGCTGGGGCGGTGGCCGTCGATCATGATGCCCGGCTTGTCCACCACGTGGGACGGCTGGCCGCCACCACCGGTGGAGTCCACGTATGCCCAGAAGGCATAGAACTGGTCACGGGAACCACCGGCGCTGATAGTCAGCCGCGCCTGCTGTCCCTGGTACTGCGCCACGGAGATGTCCACCGTCTGCCATCCCGTGGTCTTGCGGGACGTATCGCCGCCGCCGCCCCAGGCCTGCTGGCTGTAAGAGTAGATGACCGTTCCGCTGTTCACCAGCCGCAGGTCTATGGAGAACTGATCGTAGCCCGTATAGTCGTACGTCCAGATGGCGTACGCGAACTTCACGTCGGGCTGGTCTATGGTGAACTGCTGGACCAGCTCGTTGGGGCCAATGTCCTGCCCCTGCGAGGTGGACGGCGCAGAGTTCCCCAGCCGGGCCATGAAGCTGCCCTCCAGGGGCGCCTGGGACACGCCCTCACCGGCGTTGATGGTGTCCGTGCCGACGACGGATATCCCTTCCTGAAGAGCACCCGTGCTCCAGCCGGAGAGATTCCCCGTCTCGAAGCCGGGGTTAGCGATCGCCGCTTCAGCGGGCTGGTCGCTCGCCGATAGCACAAGCAGCAGCACCGCCAGCAGGCCCGCTGCCAGCAGCAGCGCCCCGCGGACCGCGATGCGGCGGCCAAGAATCGATATAACGTACATAACACAGTCCTCCAGAGGGGAAGACGCCGCGATCTATCGACTGTTACGGACGCTTGACGAAGGAGGAGAGGGAGCGCGACAGGCCGGCTCTAGCTCGCGATGGCCGGGCAGCCCGCCGGTAGGCTGACGGGGAGGGCGGCGACGTGCCGCAGGATAAAGAGCGCATCCACGGCGTCGATATCGTCGTCGCAATCCACGTCACCGAAGAGGGCGGCGAGGGGGCTGCCGATATCCGGGCAGGGCTCGTTCTGCGGTATCTGCGTCAGCCGGGCCACATAACGCAGGTCACCCAGGGCATCTAGGGAACCGACGCTGCCGTCGCAATTGACGTCGCCCTTCTTGACCACTCCCGGCGTCCCAGTAGGCGTTGGAGCCTGTGGGGGAGACGGGGCGCCGGTCGGCGTGGCCGTCGGCGTTGCAGCAGGGGTCCCGGTCGGCGTGGCGGTCGGCGTAGGCGTGGGGGCGCCGGTAGGAGCCGGCGTCGGAGTTGGCGTGGGCGCGGCCGTAGGGCCGGTAGAGGTAGGTGTGAGCGTTGGCGCGGGCGCGGGCGTGGCCGTAGGGCCGGCGGTAGACGTGGGCGTGGCCGTAGGGCCGCCGGTAGACCTAGGTGTGGGCGCAGGCGTAGCGGTGGCAGTAGGCGTAGGCGTAGCGGTGGCAGTAGGCGTAGGCGTAGGGGTGAGGGTAGGCGTCGGGGTTGGGCTAAGGGTGGGCGTTGGCGCAGGCGGCGCCGCGCCGTCGTACTCGTAGGCGCCGATGTCACAGACGG
>JBGPMY010000250.1:0-3247 GCA_041487235.1 Dehalococcoidia bacterium | reverse complement strand
CTGTGTGAGGTCGTCCTTGGTGGCGATCTCCTCCAGCTCAGACTGGCGGCTCAGGGACAGCTGGCGCTCCTGGTGCAGCCGCCTGTGCGCCCGCCGCAGCGCGATCTCGCCGACGAGGCCCAGGGCGACGATGCCCGGCAGCTGTACCGCGAAGGCCACGGGGGCTTGCCCATCCGAGATGCCGAGAACGCCCAGGGCGACCAGTGTCCCCGCGACGGCCATGAACCACACGATACGCACGACCCAGAGGAACTTGTCCGAGTGGTGCTTGGGGTAGTGCCAGCTCTCCTGCGATCTGGCGTCATCCTTGGCATGAGCGCGGGTCGCTTCGTCGGTCATAGCTGGAGGCTCCATTTCGGTGCGGGTCAATCAGCGGCGATAACGATCGTGATTGGACGCGAAAACCGCGATCCTCGCTAAGGTAGAGGCCCGCCAGGGGCCATCCGTTGCGGCGCGGCGCCCCTGGTTCACCGAGAATTAACCGCCAACTCCTCTAGGAGGGCAGGCCCGCGCCCACTGACGTGCAGCATACCGGCGATGACCTCCATGACACTTCCCTCTTCCAGATAGAGAACGTATGTTCTATTCTAGCGGCTAGAAGAGACAGCGGGGACAGGCAACAGGAGACAAGCACCCCACCCACATGTCTCGTGTCACCTGTCTCCTGTCCCCCAGAAGGAGGTACGCCCCATGGCCCTTACGCTGGCCGAAGCAGCGAAACTGTCCAACGACGTCCTGCTCACAGGCGTCGTCGAGACGATCATCAAGGACTCGCCCGTCCTGCAGCGGTTGCCCTTCATCGAGATCGTCGGCAACGGCCTCACCTACAACCGCGAGGCCACGGCGCCGTCCGCCGCCTTCTTCGACGTCGGCGACGCCTGGACGGAGTCGACCCCGACGTTCACCCAGCAGACGGTGGTGCTCAAGATCATGGGCGGCGACGCGGACATCGACAACTTCCTGCTGTCCACCCGCTCCAACCTGCAGGACATGGAGACGGCCGTCGTGCAGCTCAAGGCGAAGGCCGTGCGCCAGCTGTTCGAGCAGACGTTCGTCACCGGCGACGCCACCGCCAACCCCAAGTCGTTCGACGGCCTGGACAAGCTGACGGATCCCGCCCAGAGCCTCTCCATGGGCGCCAACGGCGGCTCCCTGACCCTGGACAAGCTGGACGAGCTGATCGACACCGTCAAGGGCGGCAAGCCGGACCTGCTGGTGATGAGCCGCCGCTCGCGACGGATCGTCAACAAGCTGGCCCGCACCTCCGGCGCTCTGCTGGAGACCGACCGCGACGAGTTCGGCCAGATGCTGGCCTTCTACGACGGCATCCCCATCGGCGTCTCCGACTACATCTCGGACGCGCAGACGGTGGGCACCAGCACGGACTGCTCGACGATCTACACCTTCCAGCTGGGCGAGGGCGCCGTCTCCGGGTTGACCTCGCCGGGCGGGTTGCAGATGGAGCGCGTGGGCAGCCTGGAGACGAAGGACGCCACGCGTACCCGCATCAAGTGGTACGCCTCGATGGCGCTGTTCAACACCCTGAAGCTGGCGCGCCTGACCGGAGTCCGGCCGTAGGGCGGGACCCGGTGACAGGAGACATGGGACACGGGACACGGGACATGACGGCCCCGTCCCGCCCCTGTCTCATGTCTCCTGTCCCATGTCTCTGAGCGGCGCGACATGTCTGTACTCAAACGTGGGATCGTCAAATCGTATAGCGCACCGACTCATAAGGCCTCGGTGCAGATAGCGGGGTCGCTGACAGTCTGGCTGGACGCCATCCCCGTGGCGACGGACATCGCCGCCGCCGAGGTCATCGTTGGGCGCGAGTGCGCCGTCCTCTTCTTCACCGACGACAACCCCGACGACGCCGTGGTCATCACCGTCCACGGCGCCGTGCCCGGCGCGCCACCGTCGCCGACCAGCATCAAGGACGCCGACGGCAACACCCGCGTCGAGACCGAGCAGTCGCCCAACGAAGACATCATCCGCATGACCATCGCAGGGACCGAGCGCTACACCATGCAGGGCGTCACGCCGCAGCACTACGCCATCGGCGACGTGCAGCTCAGCCGCCGCTTCTCCGTCAACGACGTGGTGCCCGACAACAAGATACTCGGCCTGTTCCGCGAGGCCAGCGTCCCCAAAGGGTTCATAGCCCTCTGCGCCGACCTCGGCGGCACCACCGGAGCGCCCGGCAACACCATCCAAATCGGCGTCGCCGGACGCTCCTGGATACGCGACACGCAGTGCCTCAACAGCTACGGCCTGGACTACCAGGCGGGCTCCGCGCTCGTCGGCCACGCGCTGACCGAGACCGACACCCTGCGCGTCCAGATCACGCACCTCCTGGCCAACAACGCCTACACCGTCACCAGGGCCGCCAGCCTGCACGCCCGCTCGCCCAGCATCGACGCCCTCTGCACCATCACGACCCTGCGCGGCCTGTGGATCGAGCCCATCCTGAACGGCGACAACCGCCGTCCCATCACCGAAGAAGGCGTCGGCGGCCTGACGGCGGACGCCCACGGCAACCGCCTCCGCAGCAACACGCAGCTGGGCTCGCTCACCGGAGCGTTCGGCGGCGGCGACGGCGTGCTGGGCATCGCCAACGCCACCGTCGTTCCCAGCACCACACCGGCGGCCGGCCTCGTCCTGTTCGCCGAGGCGGGCCACCTCAAAGCCAAGCTCAGCACCGGCGTCAAGGCGCGCCTCTCCGTGGTGCCGCTCGCCTTCACCGCCGTCAACGGCAACAACAACGACATCGCCATTGGCGAGGCGGGGTTCGTGCGCATCACCGGCCCGACCGGCGTGTTCACCATCACCGGCGTCGCCGGCGGCGAGGACTGCCGCGTCGTCTACCTCTACAACACCACCAACTTCGCCATGACCATCGCCAACGAAGACGCCAACAGCGCCGCCGCCAACCGCATCAAGACGTTAACCGGCGCCGGCGTCGGCACCACCGGCGACGGCCTCGCCACCCTCATCTACGACGCCACCGCCGCCCGCTGGATACTCTGCGCGGTGCAGGGGCTATAGATGACACCCGCACTGCCCAGGCCTGGGCGTATAGACCACGTCAATACCATCGTCCGCCTGCCGCCGCACCCGCCAGGCCCGCAGACCGGCCCCTGCCCGGACTGCGGCCAGCTACCCACGCCACTACGGCTGCCGAGGGCCGCCTGAAAGGAGCGCAATGCCAACCTTCCCGATCGACCTACCCGACACCGCCGTCACCCGG
>JBGPMY010000249.1:0-3258 GCA_041487235.1 Dehalococcoidia bacterium | reverse complement strand
CGCTGGTGGAGGGCGTTCACTTCTCGCAGGACAGCGCTCCCTGGCCGGACGTGGGCTGGAAGGCGCTGGCCGTCAACGTCAGCGACATCGCCGCCATGGGGGGCGAGCCGCTGTTCGCCCTCGTAACGCTGGCGCTCCCTGCGGACACGCCGGTGCAGGCGGTAGACGAGCTGTACGCGGGGATGCGTGAATGCGCAGCGGAGTACGGCGTGACGGTGGCGGGAGGCGACATCGTGCAGGCGCCGCAGGTCGCAATCACAGTGGCGCTCATCGGGCAGGCTCAGATCAGCGACGATCGTCCGCTTCTGCTGCGCCGCGATGGCGCGCGACCCGGCGATCTGATCGCCGTAACGGGAACGCTGGGCGATTCGGCGGCCGGCCTCAGACGCCTGAGGGAAGGCGCGCCCACCGATGACCCTCTCGTCCGCGCTCACCTGCGGCCGCGTCCGCCGCTGGCGCTGGCGCGGGAGGCGGCGCGCATAGGCATCTCATGCGGAATCGATGTCTCCGACGGGCTCCTGCAGGACATTGGCCACGTCTGCGAGATGTCCAAGCTGGGCGCGGACGTTCGCGCCGAGGCGCTGCCCCTCAGCGCCGAGCTGCGCGCCGCTTATCCGGACGCGGCGCTGGCGCTGGCCTGCGGCGGCGGCGAAGACTATCAGATGGTGTTCGTGGGACCAGGCGAGAAGGTCGAGCAGCTGAAGCGCCAGGCGGAGGTGCCGCTCGCCGTCATCGGCCAGGTGACGGACGTCCCCGGCGAGGGCGTTCGCTTGCTGGACGCTTCCGGCGACGAGATAAGCCTGCCGTCCGGATGGGAGCACCTGCGGGGACAGGCCCTTCGACCGGGCTCGGGACAGGCATGAACCTCGTTCTGCGCTCCGGCGGGCCCGCCGACACCCGCAAGCTGGGCGAGCGCCTGGGCCGGCTGCTGCGGGCCGGGGACGTCATCCTGCTGGCCGGTGAGCTGGGCGCCGGCAAGACGACGTTCGTGCAGGGGCTCGCGCGCGGAGCGGGATACACCGGTTCGGTCTCTTCGAAGTCCTTCGTTCTTCTGGGGGAGTACGCAGGACAGGTCAAGCTGTACCACGCCGACCTCTACCGGCTGGAGTCGCCGGAGCAGGTGCAGGAGCTGGCGCTGGAGGAGGTGTGCTCGGATGGGGCGCTGGCCGTCGAGTGGCCAGAGCGAGCGGAAGAAGTGCTGCCGCCGGAGCATCTGCGGGTGCAGTTCGAGGTGACAGGGGAGAACAGCCGGAGCTTACGACTGGAGGCGGAGGGCGAGCGAGCGCATGTGATATTGCGGGTGCTAAGCAGCCGCAGCGCGCGAGCGTCACGCTGATGGAGCTGTCCATCGACACGGCGTCCGAGATGGCCTCGATCGGCCTCTCGTCTGAAGGCGCGCTGGTGGCCGAGATCACCTGGCGCTGCCGCCGCAACCATACCGTAGAGCTGCTGCCGGCGATCGATCAGCTATTAGCACGCGGCGGAGTGACGAAGGGCGATCTTCGGGCCGTGTTCGTGTGCAGCGGGCCGGGTATGTACACGGGGCTGCGGGTTGGCATCAGCACCGCCAAGGGGCTGGCGCGCGCTCTGGAGGTTCCGATGGTGGGCGTGGGACGGCTGGAGCTGGACGCCTACCCTCACGCCGCCTTTCCGGGGCAGATCATCGCCGTGCACAAGGCGGGGCGCGGCGAGCTGGCCTGGGCGTGTTACGCCGGCCAGCCCTGGCGCGAGATCGAGCCTCCACAGCTCGCTACATCCGAGGAGTTGGCGTCGCGGCTGCAGGAACACTGCCTTCTGGTCGGCGAGATAGACGAATCGCTGGCCGCTCTGCTGCGTCAGGACGCGACAGGGCGGGCGGTCATCGCGAGTCCGGCGGCGGCGATCCGGCGCGCCGCGTCGCTGGGCGAGCTGGGGTTCGCCCGGCTCGTCGCGGGGCAGACGGACGACGTGGCGCTGCTTCGGCCGGTCTATCTGCGGCCGCCGGTTGTGGGCCCGCCGGGCAAGCCTGGTCGCTAGGAGACGCCATGCTACAATTAGCCGACAGATGCGCAAGCTCTCATCGCCTTCTGTGAAGATCACATACTTCGATAAGGAGCGTGTCCGCCAGGCGCTCGACAGCTACGTAGCTGCGCTGGTGGCGGGGCATCCGGAGATCGAGCGCGTTGTCCTTTTCGGCTCCATGGCGCGCGGCGGTACGGTGCCGGGAAGCGACGTCGATCTTATGCTGGTCCTGTCAACTTCGGATGAGCCATTTCTGGACAGAGTGCCTGTCTACACGCCGGACCGGTTCCCGGTGGGCATCGATGTCTTTCCGTACACGCAGACAGAGATTCGGTCGATGCTGGAGGAGGGCAACTTCTTCGTTCGCCGTGCGCTGGAGGAGGGAGTCACCCTGTTTGAGCGGAGCCATCTGGCCTGAGATATGACGGAGCGAACGCTGGTGCTGATCAAGCCCGACGCCATGCAGAGGGGGCTGGCCGGCGAGATCATCTCGCGCATCGAGCGGCGTGGATTGCGCGTCGTGGCGATGCGCCTGTTCCAGATGGACGAGGCGCTGGCCCGCCGCCACTATGCTGAGCACGAGGGCAAAGGCTTCTTCCAGTCGCTCATCTCGTATATCACCTCTTGCCCCATAATCGCCGCCGTGTTGGAAGGCACGGGGGCTGTGGAAACGGTGCGCAAGACGATGGGCGCCACCAACCCGGCGGCCGCCGAAGCCGGAACGATCCGCGGCGACCTGGCGCTGGAGACGGGGCGCAACCTGATCCACGGCTCCGACTCAACTGAGTCCGCGCAACGGGAGATAGCGCTGTTCTTCAGCGAAGACGAGATTCACAACTACCGACGGGATATCGACCGCTGGGTGTTCGAGAACCCGCCGTGAGTGTCGACTGAGGTTCGTTGACAAACATCGATCAGCGGCGGGTTCCACTGAAAGAGCTGCGCCGGACACACGATCCGGCGGGCTTCGAGTTTGAGTGCACGGATGAGCTGTTACCGCTGACAGAGCTGGTGGGGCAGGATCGCGCCCTTCGCTCGCTGCAGTTTGGGCTGGGGCTAGAGAAGCCGGGCTACAACATATTTGTGACGGGCCTCACGGGCACCGGCAAGGCCACCGCGATCCTGGAGTACATCAAGCGCACCGTCGAGGAGCGCCGCCAGGCCGGGCAGATTAGCCTCCCAGACGACTGGTGTTACGTCTACAACTTCGACGATCCGGACAGACCCAACGCCATACGTCTGCCGCCCGGCACGGGG
>JBGPMY010000248.1:0-3259 GCA_041487235.1 Dehalococcoidia bacterium | reverse complement strand
CGGGGACCTGGCGGCAGCAGTCACGTCATACCTGTTCCGCATCCTTGGAGAGAGCGAGCTGGTGGCCCGGCTGCTGCCGGCGATGGCGGCGGCTGCGCTGTTAGTGCTGCTCTGGTTCGCGAGGCCGTACGTGGGGCGCCTGGGTGCGCTAGTGGCAGGGGCGCTGGTGGCCTTTTCGCCGCTGTTTGTGGTCTTCTCCCGCTCAGCCGTTCCGTTCAGCGCGGGCACGTTGCTGGCCCTGGCGATGGTGTTATCGCTGTTCGGCTACCTGCGGGAGCCGAGGTCGTGGCTCGTCTTCCCTCTCGTCGTCTCTCTGGCGCTGGCGCCGCTGACGGACGCCGTCGCCGTTTCGGCGGCGATCGCGATCCTGGCGTTCATCGCGATAGAGGTCAGCTTTCTAGGCAGCAATGAGATGACGCGGGCCTGGGAGACCTTCCGGCGTAGCCCGTTGCAGTGGGTGAGCGCGCTGCTGGTGCTGGGAGCGGCGCTGGAGCTGGGGTTGACGCACTTCGGCACGTCGCTGCATCGTACCGGGCTGCCGGGGCTGCGGCAGTGGACGGACATGTTCGCGACGCCGCGGGACAGCCGCGCGCCGGAGTATCATTTCGCGCTGCTGTTAGCCTACGACTGGCCGCTCTTGCTGCTGGGGAGCGCTGGTTTCCTGACGCTGGCCTGGCGGCTGAGACGGCCATCCCGAGCGACCCCCCTTCGACTTCGCTCAGGACAGGCCCTTCGGCTCCGCTCAGGACAGGCCTTTCAGCGCTTCCTGCTGGTCGGGACGTCGCTGTCCGCCCTAACGCTGGCGCTGACTACCCAGCGAGAGGCAGGACAACTCCTGCTCGTGCTGTTGCCGCTGGCGCTGCTGGCCGGGTACGCCGTGGAGGAAGCCGTAACGGCGATCGACTGGTCGGTGCTGCGACGCTGGTGGCCGGCGCTGGCAGGATCGCTGCTGCTGCTCGCCTACTCGGCGCTGCTGATGACGGAGTGTTCCTCGCCCGAGGGCGTCCCGCCGCTGGACCGTTTCCTGCTGGTGCTGGCCTTCGGTTCGGCCCTCTTCCTGATCGCCATCCCGTATCCCACTCTGTATCGGCATGGCAGCGCCGTCGCGTTGCCCGTCGTCGCCGTGCTGGCAGCCGCGTTCGTCGCGCATTCGTCTCTGGCGGTGACGTTCGACGACGGGGCGGAGTTCGCGGTGGACGCCAGACTGACGGGACGGGCGGAGCAGTTTCAGCAGACGCTGGACGGTCTGGCGGCCGAGCGCGGAGGCACGATCGTTGTCGACGAAGGGTTGCTGCCGGCGCTGGGGTGGACGCTGCGGGACTCCCCCGTCGTCTTCGGCGGCCCGGTGGCCGGAGCGGCGGCCGTGGTGGCCCCGCCGAACGCAGGACCTGACGGATTCGTAGGGTTGGGCGAGGTCTGGCGGTTGGCGGAGGGTTGGTACCCGGAACAGCTGCTGCGCCCCCGGGGAATGTGGCGCTGGCTGGTGTACCGGGAGCCGTACGGCGAGCTGAAAACGGTCGAAGTCCGCATATACGTACCTACGGTGTGAGGAAGAAGGGTCAGAGGGTCAATGGGTCAAGGCGTGGGACGGCGGAGGTATGATCGTGCGCAATGAGTGAGCTGGCGCGTCCGTTAGGCGTCGGCCTAGCGGCGAGGACTCCCGGTGAGAGCGTTCTGACGCGGGCGCTGAGCGCGCGCCTATCCGTAAGCTGGGAGGCCACAGCCTGGGCCGCGCTGCTGGTTGCGGGGTTCGGCTTCCGGTTCTGGGACCTGGGCTCGCGCGCGCTCCACCACGACGAGAGCCTGCACGGCTACTACGCCTACCAGCTGTATCTGGGACACGGCTACGAGCACACGCCACTGATGCACGGGCCGTTCCAGTTCTTTGGCACGGCGCTGACGTTCTTTCTCGCCGGCGGCGCCAGCGACTACACCGTCCGTATCCTGCCCGCGCTGTTCGGGACGGTGCTCGTGGGGTTGCCGCTGCTGTTCCGCGGCCACCTTGGTCGAGGCGGGGCGCTGGCGGCGGCGGCGCTCATCGCTTTTTCGCCAACGCTTCTGTACTACAGCCGCTTCGCCCGCG
This sequence comes from Dehalococcoidia bacterium, assembly GCA_041487235.1. GTDB lineage: Bacteria > Chloroflexota > Dehalococcoidia > SM23-28-2 > RBG-16-64-32 > JBGPMY01. Next base: position 1,176 of record JBGPMY010000248.1, on the reverse strand, counting down.
AAGACATCTACGTCGCCGTGTTTACGCTGGGGCTGGTCATCTGCCTCTGGCGCTACGTGGCCGAGGAGAAGAACCGCTACCTCTACGTGGCCGCCGCCCTGATGGGCTTGAGCTTCGCGACGAAGGAGAACACCTACATCACCACGGGGATACTGCTCGTATTCCTGAACCTCTGGGTGGCGTCCGATCTGGCGCGCCAGACGCGGGAGCGGCTGGAGATGAGCAGGTTTCGCGGCGCTCTCCTTTACGCGCTGCTGTACTTGCCGTTCGCGTGGGCGCTGACTGCGCTGTGGCCGTTCGCGAAGCGGCTGCGCCAGCGGTTGGGGCTAGAGCAGAGACACCCGGCGATGGACCTCCTGCTAGTGATGGGCACGCTGGCCGCTCCGCAGTTCGCGGCGGCGATCCAACTGCCCATCGAGTCGATCTCCGGCGAGAAGATCAACACACCGGCGGAAGAGCGGCTCCTCGGCGTTCCCACGGTTCTCTCGCTGCTGGCGGCGACGGCGCTGGTAGGCCTGCGCTGGAACTGGAGGGCCTGGGCCATCGCCGCGGCCTGCTTCTACCTGCCCTACACGCTGCTGTACACGTCGTTCTTCACGAACATCGACGGCTTCGGCAGCGGCATCTGGGGATCGCTGGACTACTGGATGGGGCAGCACGGCGCCCGGCGGGGCGACCAGCCGGAGTATTACTACCTGATGTTCTACCCCGCATACGAGTTCGTGGCGCTGGCGTTCGGCGGGCCGGCCCTGCTTTACCACTGCCTGCGCGGGGGGCTACGGTCCTGGCTGCTGACGGCTCTGACGGTGCTGGCGCTGCTGGCCTTTTTCGGCGCGGACAGCTTTTCGCACGACGTCGCCGGCGTTAGCACTCAGGGCCTGGCCTTCGTCGCGCTGCCCGTCGCCGCTGTCGCGCTCTTCTTCGCCGTGCGCGGAGCGATGTTCGAGCGCTTTCTGGTGTTCTGGACGGCGGTGGCGATAGTGGCGTATTCGTTTGTGGGCGAGAAGATGCCCTGGCTGAGCGTGCACACGTCGCTGCCGATGATCATTCTGGCGGCTTACACCTTCGGGAAGATCTTCTCCAAGCGCCCGGCGGAGATCGGCGACCGCGTCCGGCCCTACCTCGCGCCGATCGCCGCGGCGGCCTGCGGCGCGCTGGCCGTGGGCGTGGCCGTCT
>JBGPMY010000247.1:0-3263 GCA_041487235.1 Dehalococcoidia bacterium | reverse complement strand
CGATTCGTCAGGGGCGAGGTTGAGCTGCTGGGCGCGGATTTCGGCGGCGGTCTTGCCGTCGAGCAGGTCGTTCAGCTTCCGAGCTACGAACGTCAGCTCGTCCTGCGTGAATGGGCGCTCCAGCGACAGCGTCTGCTGCAGCACGCGCGCCTCTTGCAGGACTACGACGAGGAGGGCCAGGTAGTCGTGCACGCCCACGAGCTCCAGCCAGCGTAGCCGCGGCTGCGCCGAGTGGGGGGTGGTGACGACGGCGGCGTTCTGGAGACGGGCCGCCAGGATGGCGGCCGCCAGTCGCGCCCACTCCTCCAGCTCGCGAGCGGCCTGGTGGAACTGGTGACGGATGGTCTGCTGCGTCTGTTCCGGCAGCGTCTCCTCCTGCATCAAGGCTTCGACGTAGTAGCGATAGCCGCGGTCCGTGGGGACTCGGCCGGCCGAGGTGTGCGGCTGGGCGATGTAGCCCTCGTCCTCCAGGCGGCCCATCTCGTTACGAATGGTGGCCGAGGAGACAGGCAGGGCATACTTGTCGACGATAGCCGTGGAGCCGACGGGCTGGGCCGTCATCACGTACTCATCGACGATGAACTGGAGGAGCTTCTGGCGTCTTTCGGTAAGCATTGCTATATACGAATTAGCACTCTCGCCCTGTGAGTGCTAACACGAACAGATTAGCACCGTTTTCGCTCCGCTGTCAAGGAAAATCAGGGTCGCGTGCCCACCTAGCGCGCCGGCTGGGCTCTTCGTGGCGCGTTTCACAATCGGCTGCTACAATGACGGCGGCGGGCGGGTCGCTGCTCCCTGCTCGCGGAGGCGAACCCTATGACGACCACGACCAAGCCGCTAAGCGGGCCGCGAATGTGGCTCCGGGCGGTGTACACCATCCCCCGCGTCGATCCGGCGGACGTGGACCCGGTCAGCCGCTGGCTGATCCTGGGGCGCGTCTCTGTGGTAACGATGAGCGCCATCTCCGCCGTCATCGGCGGCCTCCTAGCCGTCCGCGACGACGTGTTCGACGCGCCGCTGCTGGTCCTCGTGGCCTTGGGCCTGATCCTGGCCCACACCGGCAGCAACCTGGTGAACGATTTCTGGGACTTCCAGCACGGCATCGATACGCCTGATTCGCCGCGAACGAACTACGGCCCGCACGCGTTGGCCGGGGAGCGCAGCTACTTCCGCGAGTTCGCGTTCGTCACGCTGGCTATCCTCGCCACCGCCACCGCCATCGGCGTCTACCTGACAATGGCCGCCGGGCTGGGCGTGCTCATCTTCGCACTGGCGGGGGCGTTCGTCCTGCTCTCCTACTCCGGCGGCCCGTTCCCGCTGAAGTACGTCGGGCTGGGAGAGCTGGCCGTGTTCATCGTCTGGGGCCCGCTGATGATCGGCGGCACGTACTATGTCCTGTCCGGAGAGCTTCCCTTGTGGGTGGTCCTGGCATCCGTCCCCTACGGCCTAGGCGTATCGAGCGTCCTATTCGGCAAGCACCTGGACAAGCTGGCCTTCGATAGCAGCAAGGGGATTCGGACCATGCCCATCGTCCTGGGAGAGGCGCTGGCGCGTCGGGTCACCATCGCGCTGGCGGCGCTGATGTATGCCTCCACGGCGGCGCTCGCCGTGTGGCAGGAGATGTGGGCCCTGGTCCTGGTCGCCGGTGCCCTGCCTCTTCTCTGGCTGTTGGTGCGCATCTACCGCCAGCCCAAGCCCAAGGCGCCGCCGGAGGGCTACCGCGGCTGGCCGCTCTGGTTCGTGGGCGTGGCGTTCATCCACAACCGCCGCTTCGGGCTCCTGTTCGTCAGCGGCCTGGCGCTCCAGCTAGTCGCCGAAGCGGTCATCTAGACCAGCGGCCCGCGCGTCGCTCTGCGCACGCCACGCGCCGATTGCCTCCGTCCCCTAACCTCCGGCGCCGCATCCCTGATACAATATCTTGGATATGGCGACTACCAAGCGCGACTACTACGATACGTTAGGTGTGCAACGCAGCGCCTCGCCGGAGGAGATCAAGAAGGCGTTCCGGCGGCTGGCCATGCAGTACCACCCGGACCGCAACAACGAGGATGGCGCCGAGGCTCGATTCAAGGAGATCGGCGAGGCGTACGAAGTGCTGTCCGACGCGGAGAAGCGCTCCGCGTACGACCGCTACGGCCACGCAGGGCTGCAAGGGTTCGACTTCGGTCGCGGCTTCGAGGGCGTGGACTTCGGGGGCTTCGGCGATATCTTCGACGCCTTCTTCGGCGGCACGGCTAGCCGGCGCGCCCGCGAGGCGCAGCGCGGCGCCGACCGTCGCGCCGATGTCGAGATCGACCTGGAGGACGCCGCCTTCGGCTGCGAGCGCGAGATCGAGGTGGAGCGCGTCGAGCGTTGCGCGCGCTGCGCCGGCTCCGGCAGCGAGCCGGGCGCCCAGATCGTGCGCTGCCAGACGTGCGATGGCGCGGGCCAGGTGCGTCGCGTCAGCCGCAGCTTCTTCGGGCAGTTCGTGAACGTCGCCACCTGCTCGCAGTGCCGCGGCGAGGGCCGCGTCATCACTCACCCCTGCGGCGATTGTCGTGGCGCCGGCCGTCAGCGCAACCGGCGCACGCTGGCAACCAAGATCCCGCCCGGGGTCAGCGACGGCGCCCGCATGCGCCTCAGCGGCGAAGGCGATGCCGGCGCCAACGGCGGCGCGCCGGGCCACCTCTACGTCTACATCGATGTCCACGCTCATCCCTTCTTCACCCGTGAGGACGATGACATCATCTACGAGTTGGAGATGAATCCGGCCCAGGCGGCCCTGGGGTTCGAGACCGAGGCGCCTACGCTGGAAGGCGAAACGGCGGCGCTAAAGGTCCCGGCCGGCACCCAGAGCGGGCGCATCTTCACGATCAAGGGCAAGGGGATGCCGCGCCTGGAAGCGGGCGGGCGCGGCGACCTGCTGGTGCGGGCTAGCATCCAGATCCCGACCGAGCTGACGGAGGAACAGCGCGAGCTGCTTCGCCGGCTAGCGGAGAGCTTCGGCACCCCCGTCTCCAACGGCGACAAGGGGATCTTCGGCAAGATCAAGGACGCCCTCAGCTAGCGTAACCTCCCCGGAAGTGCCAGCTTGAGCCTGATACTAGAGCTCTCGACGGCCCTAAACTGAAACTGCCGGACGGCGTGTCTTAACGCAATCTGTCATTCTGAGCGCAGCGAAGAATCTCGGCGTTTCCGAATGCCTATGGCGCTCGCTGTCGCCGAGACCCCTCACTTCGTTCAGGGTGACAGGGGGAATAGAGCATGCGAGAACCAGACTCCTG
>JBGPMY010000246.1:0-3291 GCA_041487235.1 Dehalococcoidia bacterium | reverse complement strand
GGTGTGCACCCGGCGCAGGGGGCTATCCGTGGGCACATCGGGTCACTCCCTGGCAGGGGGATACCCGTGTTCGGATCGTAGTTACAGACGGGTTTGTCCAGGACATCGCCGCCGGGCCCCGCCTCGCTCAAGTCCTGCTCGAGGCGGAATATCCCGAACCCGGCAACAGCCATCACGGCTACCGTCAAGACGACCGCGGCCAATCTCCGCATCGATCGTACTCGCCTCCCCTTGGCCCTGGGGACACTACCCCACAATGAATCATGCGTGCTTGGCAGAAGGCTGTCAGTCCGTCAAAACCGTACTCCCTGTCGGATTTTCTCCTCCGGCCGCGCCACCACCGGAGGGGCCCGTCCCCGAACCCGTCGCCGCGTAGCTAACCCGGCTCGATCAACTGCTCGCCCTTTGCCGGCGGCCCGAAGCGGCTCGAGAACGTCAGATAGCTCGTCACGCCCGCAGCCGCGATCGCGCACGCCAGTAGCGTCGCCCTCGCGCCCACCACCTCCGCCACGACACCCACCAGCAGCAGCGGCACGATCGTCAGCAGGTCTCCCAGCGCCATCTGCACCCCGAACACACGTCCCTGCGCCTCCGGCGGCGCCTGCTCGTTCATCACCACCCGCGCCGCCACGTTCGTCAGCGTGAACGCGAAGCCGATCGGTATCGCCAGCAGCATCGTGACCGTAATGACGGACGACACCCCGACCTCCTTCTCGACGAAGGAAATGCCGAAGTTCAGGTTCGACTCGATGAAGTCGCGGACATAGACGACGAACCCGAGGCCGATGAGCGCCAGCACAAAGACCGCGAACCCGGCGACGACCACGCGCCACGCGCCCAGCCAGTTCGTCAGCGGCGGCGCCACCAGCAGTCCAATCCCCGCCCCGATAGCGGCAGGAGCCGCAACGAACACTGTGTCTTCGGGCGAAATCTGCAGCACATCTGTCACGTACTTCGGCATGAGAATGACCAACACTCGCGATAGCGCCACGGCCGTAATCAGATAGGCGATCGCCAGGTATGCGTGGCGGTTGGTCCGCAGGATCCGGAATCCCTCGCGCGTCGCCTCCATGAACCCGATCGAAGGGGGCTTCTCCTGCGCCTTCGTGAAGCCACTCGCCAACCAGCCGATGATATAGGTTGCGCCAAGGAAGAGCCCGACGCAGACGACGAACACGGCTCCCTCCCCGATTAGCTTGATCAGGAGCGGCGCTATCACCACCGCCCCGGCCACCTGGCCCAGCACGAGCGTGAGGATCATCAGCGAGTTCGCCGCCGGGAGCTGGTCTCGCCGCACAATCGACGGCACCACCGCCGCCTCTGCCGGCGCGAACACCAGGCCCACCGTGGACAACGCCGCGGCCAGCAGGTAGACGTACCCGACGCTTCCCCGGTAGTAGACCAGCGCCCCCGCCACGAGGGCGCGCAGCAGGTATCCAAGGGTCAGGCTGAAGCGCTTCGGCAGCAGGTCCGCGAGCGTCCCGGCCGGGATGCCGAGGATGATCGTCGGGAGCGTGAACGCGACGATGAGCAGCGTGCTGTTGATGCTGGAACCTGAGTCTTTGACGACAAGGATGAGCAGCGCGTAGAGCATCGCGTTCTGCGCCGCCTGCCCGAGGACCCGAGATTCCAGCAGCCGCCTGAACGGTGGGTTCGAGAGCAGGCGCAGCTCCGCTTCAGGCTCGAACGCCTCCCGGTGGCCAGCCCGCTCCCCGGCGCCAATGCCCGGCTCCATCGCTGCCTATGCTACCGTTCAGGCGCTGGGCCAGTAAACGCCGAAGCTCGCCCTGCCTCGCGGGCCCGGCGAGTTTCGGCGAGAATCCGGCGAGAGACTCCTGAGACACTGGCCACACAGGAGGACAGAGATGGGTTTCACGAAGACGGTCAAGCTGAACTGGATAGTCACGATGGTCGCGCTGACGCTGGCGACGATCGCGGAATCCAGCCCCTTCTTCTAGTCCTCCCACACGAAGACGCTGGGACGTCGGAGCAGGCCGGGAAAGCCCGGTGGAGAGTTTTCGGCGAGAATCCGGCGAGAGGCGTTTGAGACACTGGCGGCAGAGAGGTGAATGACATGAACTTCAACACGATTCGACTCAACTGGATAGTCACTGCCCTGGCTCTGACCCTCGCCGTGCTAGCCGCCCAGAGCCCGCTCTTCTAGGAACGATGCGGCTAGGAGTATTCGCCCTTTCCGCAGCGCTGCTGCTGGCGGCAATCGCCGGACAGAACAGCCTCCTGCGGAACACTGAAGCAGAAACTAGTATCGATTCGGCCATCACTGCCTGCGCTGTCCAGGGAGAGGGCTGCCCCCCGGCCTCCCTGGACAGCTCCCCGGGCTCCGTCCTCAGCCACGAAGTGCTAAAGGGCGCCTGCGCCGGATCAAATGGGGACCTCCACGTGATGAGGTTTGCCCCTGCAGGCGCCGGCAATAGGCCGGTCGTCGCCACCTGGTGCGTCTGAGAGCAGAACGGAATCGCAACCCCATGACGGGGCCCTGATCAGGGCCCCGTCCTTCATTTCTTGACCATAAGCAGCGTACGCAAGACATAATTCGGCGAATCTTCGAAATCTCTGTGCAATCCCCTTGACATCTCAATAATATTGGGATATTAATGGCCATACCCGGTAACGGGAAATCTACGTAGGGAAAGGGGGTTGCAAGAGTGAAGACTCGATTGCTCTACCTTACGTACTCTCTGCTGATCGTAGGCTCCGTGGTGGCCGCCGCCGCCGCCCCGTTCATCCGCGGCTAGGCCAGCTCGATCCGGACCAGCAAGAGAGGTTGCTCGCAAGGAACCAAGGGCCTACGGTTCGTTCCACAGCTGTGAGCGCCAGGTGGCGCCTCCACTTTCCGAAGGTTCACCTTCGGCTAGGAGTGGCGGCGCTACTTGCTTTACTGATGCAGCTGGTCGCCATCTTCGCGCCCCTCGGCGACGACCTGCCCCGCCGCATTCTGTTCGTCTCGTCTTACCTGCTGCTGTTCGTCTTCGCCACCTTCAACCTGCGCCGCCCCGGCGTCGCAATCCTGGGCATCGGCCTCATCCTCAACTTCCTGCCCATCACTGCCAACGGCGGGCTGATGCCCATCACCACCGAGACCCTGGAGCGCTCCGGCGACGTCCCGAAAGACGCCCGAGTTGGCGAGTGGATATCCGGCTCCAAGGATGTCTTGCTGGACAGAGAGGACGTGCACCTGTACTTCCTTTCAGACCACCTCGTCTTCGATGACTTGTCGCCGTTTCGGGCGTTCAGCATCGGTGACGTCGTAATCGCCGGCGGCCTGGTCGC
>JBGPMY010000245.1:0-3320 GCA_041487235.1 Dehalococcoidia bacterium | reverse complement strand
GCAACACCAACCCCATCAACCTCCTGGGCGTTCCGGCGCTCTCCCTGCCCTGCGGCTTCACCAAGGACGGGCTGCCCATCGGCCTGCAGCTTATCGGCCGCTGGTTCGAGGAAGGCACACTGCTGCGCGCAGCGCACGCCTATGAGCGCGCGACGAAGTGGCACAAACGCTGGCCCCCCCTGTAAGAAAACGGCCGCCCGGGTGAGCGGCCGTCCTCCGTATTCTGTTTGTTCCGGTCAGGCCGTCGTGGTGCGCATCGCCGCTGCCTTTTCCGCCGATCTGCTAACCAGCCAGATACCGAGCCCGATCAGCATGATGAGTTGCGCGATGCCGCCGATGATGAAGAAGACGAACCCTGCATCCACGGCGATCCCGATCCAGGACAGGAAACCGGCAATACCGGCGATCACCGCGAAGATGCCCAGCCAGCGCGGCGGGTTGACCGCGCCGGCGGGCGCCCAGGCGATGATGGCGCCGAAGAGCAAGAAGCCTGCGGAAAGCGCCGTCCACCCGACTTGCTCGGCAGCCCCCTGCCCTATCGCCATGGCCCGGCCGACCTCCAGGATCTGCGGGCTGCCTGCCGTGACCCCTGCCGGGCCGCCCTCACTGAAATCGTTGGCTATGTTGATCACTGCCGCCGTCAGGCCATCCGCAACGATGAAAGACGCAGCGGCGGCGACGATGAGGACCAGGGCGCCGGTCGCGAGCGCGCCGGCCCGGTCGCGGAAGAGTGTGAACAGGGTGACGGCGGCGAGTATTCCGAGCACAGAATCGGCGATGATGGACGCGATGAGCCCACAGACCGCCTCCGTGTTATGGCCGGCGATGTCCTGAAGATATGCTTTGATGTCGCTCCGGGCGAACGGATCATTATCCGTGACACCCATTGAGGCGACGATGCTGACGATGATGGCGATTGACAGCAGCAGGAGGACGATCCCTCCGAGCCGCGGCAAGCGATCCGCCCATAGCATGGTGGCCCCCTTTCTAGCCCCCAGGGGAGGCTTATCGATGTGTTGTTTTATTTGCCTACATTAACGCCGTCGATAACGGTTAGTTAACGGTCCACCACACCGCTGGCCGCTACTTCACGCCTTCGGCTCACGCGCTATCGGCGTGTCGTCGCGGTTCCCCCACTCGGCCCAGGAGGCGTCGTAGTTCTTGGCGTGGTCGTACCCCATCAGCCGCAGGACGAACGTGCCGTGCGCCGCACGGATGCCGGCCTGTCAGTGGATTAAGACCTGCTTCTCCGGCGTGATGCCCGCGGCCTCCAGCCTGCGCCGGATCTCCTCGGCGGGCAGGAGCACGCCCGACCGTACGGGCGGCGCCATCAGCTCCAGCCACTCCAGGTGCACCGCCCCGGGGATGTGGCCGCCGCGTTTGTTCTGGCGCTGGTCCTCGCCCGTGTGCTCGGCGCCGGAGCGTACGTCCCAGATGACGGCGTCGTCGCGGTCGATCCCCGCCTTCATCTCGTCCAGCGTGCATAGGCAGTCGCTGCCCGGCCGCGCCCGAAATTGGGCGCGCTCCACGTGCGGCTGCGCTGCCGTCACCGGACGGTCTTCGTCGAACCACTTGTGGAAGCCGCCGTTCAGCAGCTTTGTGTTGCTGTGGCCGTAGTAGTCCAGCGCCCACCACAGACGGGCGGCGTACAGGCCGCCCATGCCGTCGTAGGCGACGACGGTGTGCTCGCTGCCGATGCCGTGAGCCGACATGACCTGCTCGAACATCGGCGGCGGCATTACGTGGTCCGGGTTACCAGGGTCCTTCAGGTAGTGGTGCGCCTTGAGGCCAACCGCGCCGGGGATGTGCAGCCGCTGGTACGCCGCGAACTCGTCGCAGTCCACGATGCGGATCGACGGGTCGTCCAGGCGCTCGGCCAGCCAGCCGGTCTCGGCCAGCAGCTCGGGGTGAGTGTAGGTGGAAGGCATTCAGCGTCCCTTCGCGATATAATGCGCCACGTTGAACGGCCGCCTGTCGTTCGACAGGGCGTGCCCGTAAGCTTGTCTCCTGATTATAGCGCGAGGACCGGTTGCAGCAGCTATTCCAGCCACAGCCCATCGCTATCGGCGGGCGCGAGTTCGTCTGGGGCAGCCGCACCTACGTGATGGGCATCCTCAACGTGACGCCGGACTCCTTCTCCGGCGACGGCATCGCTTATGACGTCGACGCCGCGCTGCGCCTGGCGTCGCAGATGCGCGAAGACGGCGCGGACATCATCGATGTCGGCGGCGAGTCGACACGCCCCGGCTTCGCGGAGGTCTCGGCGGAGGAGGAGCTGCGGCGCGTCATTCCGGTCATCGAGCGGCTGTCGCGGGAGATCGATATCCCCATCAGCATCGACACGTACAAGGCGCAGGTGGCGAAGGCGGCGCTGGAGGCCGGCGCCCGGATGATAAACGACGTGCACGGCTTCAGACGCGAGCCTGAGATAGCGCGGGTGGCAGCCGAGGCCGGCGTGCCGACCATCGCCATGTACAACCAGCGCGGCCGCGAGTTTCACGACACGATCGGTGACATAACGGCGGGGCTGCTGGAGAGCCTGCGCATCGCCCGCGAGCAGGGGCTGCCGGCGGAGAACGTCATCGTCGATCCTGGCTTCAACTTCGGCTGGACGGAGGAGCAGGCGCTGGAGATGCTGCGCCGCCTGGGCGAGCTCCGCGTCCTGGGCCGCCCCATCTTGGTCGGCCCCTCTCGCAAGTCAACGATAGGGACGGTGCTGGGCGGGCTGCCCGTGGAGGAGCGGCTGGAGGGCACCGCCGCCGCCGTCGCCATCGCCATCGCCAACGGGGCGGACATCGTGCGCGTCCACGACGTCAAGGAGATGGCCCGCGTGGCCCGCATAGCGGACGCCGTCGTGCGGGGCTGGACGCGAGATGGGGCGCCCCCGTGACGCAGAGCGAAGAGCGCCACCGGCCGGACGGCCCGTCGGGGAGCCCCTTCGTGGAACTGATCGGCGGCAAGACGGAGGAGTGGCGCGAGGGCTACATCCGACTCTCGCTCCTGCTTCAGCCCCACCACCTGAACCCCCACGGCGTGATGCACGGAGGCGTCATCACGACGCTGATGGACGAGGCGCTGGGCGGCGTCATCGCCTCCGTGCGAGGGATGGAGGAGATGTGGGCGGCGCCGCACGCCACCGTCGATATGAACGTCAGCTTCCTCGCCGCGGCCCGGTCAGGCGACGAGATCGTGGTGGAGGGCCGCGTCCTCAAGCTGGGGCGCACCGTCGCCTTCGGCGAGGCGGAGGCCCGCAGACAGGGAGACGGCGAGCTGATCGCCAAGGGGCGCTTCACCTTCACCATCCTGCGGCGAGGCGACTG